>WTJX01000393.1:7933-10468 GCA_011524675.1 Cytophagales bacterium | reverse complement strand
GTATTCAATATTGACCTCAAAGTACATTATCATCAACTGTCTGTCAACATCAGAGATGCCCAAGGGCAACAGCTAGAGACCTTTACGTTTAGTGATGATGAAGAGGTGGTTTTTAACTTGCCAGAAGCTAAAGGATTATACTTCATAGAACTGCTTACAGAAGAAGGGAAAGCAGCGATCAAGGCAATAAGGCAATAGAAGAATGAATAGATACAAAGAAACGCTTAAATTTTAAGGGCTCTAGTATGAAGAAACAAGAAAGCAAATGACAAAAATTAAATTTTTGTTATTTGCTTTTTTTTATGCTTTTTTTGAATTTTTAATTGCTTTTGTCTGCCTACTTGTTTGCCTTGTTTTTGGGGTTTGTCTTTGAAATTCAAGTCTTCTTCCTTTTTGGAATTGCTAGAGAATAATTTTGATATTTTGTATTTATATTTGCGCTTGCTTTATTCATAATGACATAAAGTAAGTCTAAATATTAAACGTTAAATCACTATCAAAATTTAAAAGATGAAGTCCTTGCCTTTCTTATTTTTCTTGTTTTTAACTATTTACTCAAAAGCGATACCCTTGATGGGGTATCTTGTCAAAATCAATGGTGATACTATACATTGTGAGATAGAAGATAGAGAGTATGATTGTTTTTATTTCTCTGGTATCGGGAATCTTGAAGATATTATGTCAAAAAAAGCAAAAGATAAATATACCTTCTATGAAGATGTAATGGATAGTGATGTGGTATATCAGCTAGATCAAGATCTGTATAGAATAGCTTGCAGTGATATAGTTTCAATACATGTTAATGGTAAAGACTATGATAGATTGTATAATATGTTTTGCCCTTTTGGTCTAAGAGTCAAATCAAGTGATCATCTTATGTTGAATAGGGTTACCGTTTACCCTATGACGCAACATCCTAAGTACAGAGAGCAGATGGCAGACTATGAAACTAATGCTCTTTCAAAATATCATTTAGATACAGAAAGACCTGCTACTACTAGTATAGAGGTAAAAGACGTATTTCTTATTTCTACAACAGATAATAGCAAAAAAAGAGAAGTACTTTCAGAAGCTAACTTTGATACACAAATCCGAAAGTATGTAGGTGAATGTGATTATTTTCAAAAGAAGAAAAAATTAAGGTACTCAAATATTAAACTCATTATTGACCTGTATGATCTAAAGTGTAATTAAGCTTACTTAGTGATTTTAGAAAGATTAGTAAGCATTCGGTAAACTACCTTTTGGCTTTTAGGTATTAGCAGTTAGCTTTTTTTAGTAATAAGTTTATAGTCATGAGTTCATAAACTGTTGATTATTTTAGAGCATTATATGTTCTGTATTTTATAATAAAATAAGAGCTAACCGCTAAAGGCTAAAAGCTTTTGCCACTAAAGTATTTAGTGAAAAATAAATGGAAATTAAAACTCAATATGTGTTTTACTGAATGCTTACCATTATAGCTCTCCTATTCCGTCTCTTATCACTTCTATTTCTCCCTCAGTACAGTCCACTACGGTGGTTTCTCCTATGTCTCCTATTCCTCCATCAATGACGATATCCACTATTTTGCCATATTCTTCTTCCATCAATGAGGGGTCTGTAGAATATTCAATTTCTAGTTCGCGCTCAGGTAAGGAAGAGCTAATCATAGGATGGCCTAGTTTCTCAACGAGTAGGGCAGGGATTTGATGGCTTGTGATGCGTAGCCCTATTGTTTTTCTTTTGTATTGTAGTATTCTAGGGACTTCTGCACTGGCATTTAAGATAAAGGTAAATGGTCCGGGGAAGACTCTTTTCATAACCTTAAAAACGGGGTTAGGGATTTGTTTGGCATATTTGGCTGCATCGCTCAAATTTTGACAGATGAAGGTAAATAAAGATTTTTCTAATTTCACCCCTTTGATCTGACAAATTTTTTCTATTCCCTTGCGTTCGTGAATGCTACACCCCATGACATAGACCGTATCGGTAGGAAAAATAATGACTCCTCCTTTTTTTAATACCTTGACTGCTTCATCCAGTTTT
Source organism: Cytophagales bacterium (assembly GCA_011524675.1). GTDB lineage: Bacteria > Bacteroidota > Bacteroidia > Cytophagales > JAAEPT01 > WTJX01. Next base: position 8,440 of record WTJX01000393.1, on the reverse strand, counting down.
CTTTCTTCTGGGGTATAGGGATTTATGTTTAAGAGTTTAGCCATTTGTAAGAGATTTTGTTTGTTATATTAGCCCTTGAATACTCTTTTGATCCATTTTGGTAAGAAAAAAGCACCTAAAGCTAAGTAAGCGATATGGGTAATGGCTCTCCATAAGAAAGCAACGAATAGCACCATGCCAGAGCCTGTAAGCACGTCTTTAAAGAATACTTTGAATAGACTTTCGGCTACGCCTGCTGCTCCTGGGGTAGGAGACACCAGTTGTGCTATCCACATGATGACTTGCTTAGAAAATGCTGCTTGGTGATCTGCAAAACTCATTTCTTGATCTGCAAAGGCCGCTACCAAACAGTTGAGCATAAAGTAACGTGCTGTCCAAATAAAAAGGGTAGATACTCCAGCTTTTAGCCAATAGAAGAAGTTTGCATTTTTTAATTCTTCTGAAGCCATCAACATTTGCGAGCCTTGTTCGTTGGCCGCATTACGCCACCTTCTCAAAAGCTTCCAT
>WTJX01000393.1:0-7923 GCA_011524675.1 Cytophagales bacterium | reverse complement strand
CATTTTAAAGCCTCTAGGGCTGATAAACAAACCCATTGCCATCAATAACACATACATGGCTATCAGTACATAGCTGAGGTAAAATGAGTTTCTCAAGAAAGCACTGCTTACATATTCTGTATGAGGGAAAATGTCGTTTCCTGCATGGAGGAGTACTAGCAAACCTGCCAATACAAAAAATAGATTGTCAAGAATGGTTGTGAGCATCACATAGGCTAGGGACTTTCCAAAAGGAATGCCTTCTTTGGATAAGATAAATACGACGATGGCAGCACCGCCTACGACAGAGGGTGTCAATGCTGAAGCAAACTCCCAAAGCAATATCACATAAAAGCTACTTTTCCAGTTTAGTTTTTTTAAGGTAAGATGACGAATACGGAACATATAGCCTCCGTCTCGTATCAATAATACTACAAAAGCCATTAAGAGCCAAAAGGGACTTGCTTTTACGATGTTGCTCATCAATGAAGCTATACTTAAGCCGTTTTCGCTCATTTCGGTATAAAACATATAGCCAATGGCGGCCAGGCCTATCAAAATAGCTAAAGCGATTCGCTTGGAATTAAATATACTTGGTACTTTGTCTTGTTGTTGCTCGTTCATTGTTCGTTAAGGTTTTTTAGGAGTAACAGGCATTGGTTTTACCCAAAAATTATTGTATCCCAACCCTATGTTTATTTGTATCAAATGTAGTTGTAATAATTCTAAAATAGCCAAGAAATTAAATATAACCGCTATTCTATCGGGTTGATAGGCTATGATCTCTTCAAAAGAAACCTTGTCTTTACTACTTTTTACTTTGTTGAGTATTTTTAGCTTTTGCTCACTTATGGTATATGGGTATTGTACGACTTGGTGTATGGGTTTGTTTTTCTGAACTTCATAGCGTGTCAGTACTTTTTCATATACCTTTAGTAGCTTGTATAAGTCGATGTCTTGTAGTTCTGCTTCTACGTTATTAACCTCTGAAAGTTTTTTAAGTTCATTAAGTATATTTCCTCTCTTTTCTCTTTGCAATGCTTTCCCTTCCATGGTGGCAAAGTCATTTACTACTGATTTGTATTTCTTATATTCAAGTAAACGATTGATGAGTTCTTCTCTAGGGTCTATCTCATTACCTTCTTCATCTACTTCTTGCCTTGGTACAAGCATTTTGGATTTGATTTTCATCAAGGTCGCCGCTACCAATATAAACTCACTTGCTACCTCTACGTCCATATCTTCTAAGTGCTTGAGGTAATGTAAAAAATCATTGGTGATAGAGGAAATAGGGATGTCATGAATGTCTAGTTCATCCCTTTCAATAAAAAAAAGAAGCAAATCAAAAGGGCCTTGAAAAAGTGATAGTTGAACTTCGTAACTCATGTCGCAAAAATAGATAAATTTCTTAAAACAGCCTTAGCTTTTGCTTTCATCCTTAGAAACAATAGCTCAAAAACAGCTTTTGGGCTAATTTTAACCTTTTTTGAAGGGAAAGCTTAATATAAATAACTACCTTTGTGTATAAATTCAAAGGGGAATTGTATTCTCTTTGTAGTTAGTGTAATCATTTAAATCCAGTCTTAATATATGGGGAAATCTCAAGAAACATTTAGTAAGAAAGAAAAAGAGAAGAAACGTTTGAAAAAACGCCAAGAAAAGCAAGAGAAAAAAGAACAAAGAAAGAACAACCCTGGTAGTGGTCAGTTGGAAGATATGATGGTTTATCTTGACGAGTTTGGGAACTTTACAGATACTCCGCCAGATCCAAATAAAAAGAAAAAAGAAATCAAAGCCAGTAGTATAGAACTGGGGGTGCCTAAGAGAATAGAAGAAGAAGAGGACGTAGTACGTACAGGTAGAGTAGAGTTTTTTAACGATGCCAAAGGCTATGGATTTATTAAAGACGCCAAAAACCAAGAGAAATATTTTGTGCATGTCAATGGTCTGATCTGTGACGAGATAAGAGAAGGTGACAAGGTAAGCTACGAATTAGAGCGTGGACAGAAAGGAATGAATGCTGTCAAAGTAAATAAAGTATAGTTTTTTGTTTAATCGGCTACCAAAAAAAGTATCAAAGCAACCAATATATATTAGGTTTGACATTCTAAACCAATTTGGATTAAAACATTTTAGGTGAAATATAACGGTTTTGCTATGTTGAAAAATATATAGGTACGATATTTTTCAATATCATCGACTGATTTCGAGATAACAGCTAAAGAATTAAGCTTTAGCTGTTATAAAGAAACCGTAAAATGCGGCCACGCCCGAGAGACGCTAATCGTCAAAAGACGTATGTGTTAGCGGTATCTAATCAAGCTCACATAAAATTCAGACTTTTTTGTTTTTACAAGAGCTTATTCGCTGAACTTTTCCATGAGTTTGGCACACGCTTTCTGTGCTTTGATGATGTCTTTGTAAATGTTTTTGTTCTGTTCCGTTTCATCGCAAGCTTCATAGACTTTTTCTGCTTTGAGATAAAACTTTTTTGCATTCAGGTTGCGTTTGATCGCAATACTCACATCACCTGCATTTAGCAAATCTAAATAAGAGGGGTTTTCATTTTTCTCTACAATATCCAAGATTTTCATAAGAGTGTCTTCTGCCTTTACCCTATGTTTTTCTGCTAACTGAGGGGGTAAGTGGTAGTCAGAGAATAATAAAACGTGTGTATCTCCCTTACCTTTCAAAAAGATAGTATTTTCTGGTTCTATCTCGATAGCCTTATTGAAGTTTATTAACGCCTCTTGTTCTTTTCCTTTTACATTTTTTAGCGCAATTCCTTTGTAATAATAGGTGATTGGGTTTTCGGGGGCAATCTTAATCGCCTTGTCTGCTAGCTCTGACAATTGGCCATAGTCTTTGCCTCTAGTCAAACACTGACATGCCAAAAGAATTAATTCAAGGTTATCTCCCTCTTTATCAAGTGCTACCAAAATTTTATTTAGAGAAGGTTTCACTTTACCAGTATAGTACATGGCTTTCAAAGATTCGTATGTGGTACTCATCAGCTTAGGTTCTTATGATCTATACAAAGTGTATAGCTTGGGGTTACAAAAAAAGGTTTTTTAGCAAATGGATAAGTTTCTACTTAAAACCATTCAACATGCAAATCTACTTTAAATTATGTAATTATTAATAAAGACGTATAGATTTTAAAAAACATTGAGACTTTTGTCAAAAATGACTTGTGCACTATAGGGAGGCAGAGTAAAGCAAAAGCTAAAATACTATTGAGTATCTAAAGGATAAGATTTTATAAGTATTAAGTTGTTTTTTGTCTCATGATTACGCTTGTTTATCTATGAGGTAGTCTGAGGGGTAAACGGCTTGATTATATTCCACGAAAGTGGATAAATCAATTTATTATGTTAAAAACGTGTTATAATAACCAATTAATGTTTAATTTTGCACTTTACTCAATATGTCTAAAGTAAAGAAAATCATATCGGTCTTATTTTTGTTTATCTTTTGCTTTGGTTATTCAGAGAATGTTCTCTCTCAAAACGAAAGTATTAGCCTAAAACCCAACCCTGCCAAAACCTTTTTTAGGATAGAGTTGGATAGTAGCTTAGATGCAAAAGATGCTAAAGTAGCAATATTTGATATCATAGCTAACCCTATTAAAAACTACACTGTCAAACTTACCAGCAGCAATGTTATAGAAGTAAACATAGAGTCTTTAAGTTCTGGTATGTATATAGTTCAAATCCAAAGTGCAAACTTTACTACTGTAAGAAAGAGACTTATCGTTGATAAAAACTAGCTTTTTTATTCTATCGCTTTCTATCCTTCATCTCATATAAAAGTCTAAATCACTTCCTACTCCACAAGTCTTTCAAATAGTCAATAACTTACAGATTATGGCTTCATAACTAAAGAAGCTAACAGCTTACTAGAGTTAAGGCTTACTTCAGGGATTCTAGGTTTAAAAATAAAAAGTCAAAAAACAATAAGTTTTGAGGGAAGTCTTCCTTCATTTTTCCTAAAAAGTATAACTTTAGGAAAGAAAGGAGTTTAAGTGATAGAAAAGGAAGACTTCCCTAGTTAAAACCTGAATCCCTGGGCTTACTTTACCGAATGCTTACAGTTCCTTAATAGTAAATGGTATATCTTGTACCTATATTTGTTATATTTGGTGTATTTGTTTGTGAAAATTAGCAACAGGAGAGTTAGTAAAAGGAATTGTATATGGGTTACTTTTTTAAAATTATAATATAAATGAGTACTGGTCTTTTTTATAGCGACGCACAAATTCTCAAAGCCATTAGACAAGGAGATAGGAAGGTGTTAAAATATATCTATGATAGGTATCTTAAGATCATATCTCAATTCATTACAAACAATAATGGTTCTCTGGATGATGCAAAAGATATTTACCAAGAGGCTATTGTTGCATGTTATCAGAATATAAGAAGGGATGGTTTTGTGCTAAGTAGTCAATTTGGTACATATTTGTTTGCGATAGCAAAGCATTTATGGTTCAAAGAATTACGTAAAAGAAGTAGTATTTATCCAATATTACTTACAGATGTGGAAGAGTTGGCAGAAGAGTTACCTCTTTTAGAAGAGAGAGAGAAACAGTTGGATCTAATGGATAAGAGTATTGGTCTTTTGGGGGCGAAGTGTCAAAACTTAATTAAAAGCTTTTATGTAGAGAAAAAAAGCATGCAAGAGATAGCTTTAGAGATGGGCTATACTAATGCTGATAATGCAAAAAATCAAAAATATAAATGCCTTCAAAAATTAAAAAAGGCTTTTTTTAGTGCTTACAAAAAAGAAGAAGAAATCAATGAGCAGTCAACAACTACTTGACAAAATAGACAATTATTTGCTTGGAAAAATGGATGATGCTGACCTAAGCTTGTTTGAAGAAGAGCTTACCATTGATCTAAGCCTAAAAAAGGAAGTGGAGAAACAAAAGCAGCTGTTAGAGGCCCTGTACTTACATGAAGAATATATTTCTTTAAAAAAGGAATTGAAAAATATTGAGGCTGATAACTACTCTTCTACCAAGATACTCAACTCCTCAAAACAAAAGCAGCCCAAAACACGTTTCCTTTTTCTTATGGGGGCTGCGGCTAGTGTAGCCTTAGTAGTCTCTTTGGTAACTTTTTTTACTGTAAACTGGAGTATAAGCAATAGAGGTACTGGAAACTATGCTTTGCTAAGTGAAGAAGTAAAAGATTTATCTACTAAGCAGAAAAGTTTACAAGAGCTAGTACATGATATCGTAGAAAAAGACCGTGGAAATGGTACTAGAGAATGGATAGGTACATGTTTTCCTCTTACAAAAGATGGGTTTTTGGTAACCAGTTATCACCTCGTAGGAAGAGCTAAAAAGATAAAAGTTGAGCTTTCTACAGGGAAATTGTTGAATGCCGAAGTGGTGCATAAGGATGTTGCGCACGACTTGGCATTACTGTTTATTGATGATACTCTTTTTAGTGGTTTCAATAAGCTGCCTTATGGTTTATCGAAGAGTACGTCTTTGCTTGGTAGCGATGTATATACACTCGGATATCCTAAAAAAACAATCGTCTATAATGAAGGTACTGTAAGTTCGCTTTCTGGTTATCGGGACGATTCATTATCTTACCAATTATCTATCCCTGTCAATCCGGGGAATAGTGGCGCGCCTGTTTTTGACAAACATGGCAATATCATAGGAATTATTCACGGTAAACATACAGAAAACGAAGGGGTAGCCTTCGCTATAAAATCCACTTATCTTCTTAGCGCAGTAGAAAATATGGAGAACTTTGAACTCATCAGAGCTAAAATAGCCAAAAGATCTTCTATTTCTTACCGTGATAGAACATCGCAAATCAAAAGTATTACCCCTTATATTCTGAGACTTAAAGTCAGTAGGTAAACATTACTTTTACCTTAAAAATGAAAGCTTTTATGAAGCTTTCTATAAAAATTAAGCCTCTGTTTTGATAGGTTTACATAATTTACATTAACTTTACCAACCAAGGCTTATCATTTAACATATATAGCATGCAAGAGCTTGAAAATTCTTTATTTGTAGAATACACTTTATTTATTGTAGGCTTCATTATATTACTCAAAGGAGGCGACTTTTTAGTGGACGGTGCTACTTCTATAGCAAAGCGACTAAAAGTATCTGGTTTGGTCGTAGGACTTACTATTGTTTCTTTTGGTACTTCCATGCCTGAGCTTATGGTCAACCTTATGGCGGGAAGCGAATCGGATGGTGCAGGTATTGCTATAGGAAATATTATTGGTAGCAATATCTCCAATACCTTATTGGTGCTAGGTGTTTCTGCTATCATTTTTGCCTTACCTATGCAGCGAAGTACCATCGTTTCAGAACTTCCATACTCCTTAATGGCTGTTGGACTCGTTGGTTTTTTGGCTAACTCTTCACTTTTTGGCATTTCAACATCTGGTGTCTTAAGCACCTTAGACGGCATTGTATTGTTAGTGTTTTTTGTTCTTTTTCTCATATATATATATTCCATATCCAAGAACAGTAGCGACGAAGCAGATATAGAACTCGAAGGCATCCCTGTTTATTCTTATGGTAAGTCCTTGTCTATGGTTATTTTAGGTATTTTAGGCTTATGGATAGGAGGAGAGTGGGTAGTACATGGTGCTATCAATTTTGCAGATCATTTTGGTTACTCTAAAAACTTTATCGGGCTTACGGTGGTTGCTGTAGGTACTTCTCTACCAGAGCTGGTTACCTCTGCCGTTGCGGCAAGCAGAAGACAAACGGATATTGCTATTGGGAACGTGGTAGGTTCAAATATTTTTAATATGTTGTGGATTTTGGGTGTTGGTGCTATTGTAAATCCATTACCCTTGCAAGCAGGGTCAAACGAAGACTTTTTTGTAGTAGTCATTTCAAGTTTCTTGTTGATATTGACCATAGTATTTAACAAGAAAATGCTTATTACTCGTTTTCATGGTATCTTTTTAGTGCTCTGCTACGGAGCTTATATTTATTATCTTTTTCAAAGACATTAAATCCTTATATTGCGTTTGTGGTGTTCTTGTCGTGTCTCTGTGTGCGAAAGAAACACCACATTCAATTTTTCTTTTTTCATCTTCAATCTTTCACCTGTTACTTACCATCTTCAACTTTTAACGTACGTACCGTGCATCATAAACTGTCCTGTTTTTTTATCATTGCTGCCTTATCAGCCTTGCTTTTGTCTTGTGATACCGATAAAAATAAAAGGAAGCATAAAGCTTTTGAGTTACTTTTGGATAATACTTCCCCAAAAATAAAACATGGAGATAATATCAATTTTCATATACACTTTACCAGTGAAGAACATGCTGAAATAAAATATTTAAAGCTATTTGTTGATAATCGATTCCTGGAAAAACTTCCCTTAAGTAAACGTTTAAGCATACCTACCGATAGTATGACGTTAGGGAAACACCACATACAATTAAAAATAGAATTTGAAGAAGGAGGGAGTTTTTCCGCAGCTAGACAGATAAATGTCTTATCGGACATAGTACCGATACAAAAAACATATAGTGTACTTAATGAGTATCCTCATGATTATAATGCCTATACACAAGGATTAGAGTTTACAAGTTCAGAAATATTGTATGAAAGTACAGGGCAGTATGGGATTTCGGATGTGAGAAAAATAAACCTGAAAACTGGAGTAGTAGAAAAAAAGACTCCACTTGATCAGCAATATTTTGGCGAGGGGATGACCGTTTTGTTTGATAAAATATATCAGCTTACATGGCGAGAGATGACATGCTTTGTTTATGATAAAAGTTCCTTACAAAGGATGAAGAGTTTTACTTATCCAAAACAGATACAGGGCTGGGGCTTATGTAACAATGGCAAACAATTGATAATGTCAGACGGTACGGCTGCTATCTATTTTTTAAATCCCTCTTCTTTTCAAATAGAACGAAAAATAGAAGCATGTGATCATAATGGAC
>WTJX01000435.1 GCA_011524675.1 Cytophagales bacterium | reverse complement strand
TAAAGTAGAACTAATCATTGTAAAAATCCATCACCCATAACTCATAATCCATAACTCAAGATTAAACACTAATCATTAATCACTAAACACTGTTTAGAGCCTCCTTCATTTTTTCATTACTCCACCCCACATACTGGCTCATTACTAAAAACAGACTAAGGTCTGTTTCCTTAACGCTCTGCCCTCATTTAATTCCTCCCTAGCAAAGGCACAAACAATCAAGTTCCTCCATTATTCATTATTCATCATTAATTTTCTCCGTACGCATCCTTTTTTTAGCTTTAGCTGTAAAAGGTTAGTTCCTTTGAGGTATAAATACTATCTTTGCCAGTTCTTTGAAGTAATCCTTTTTTCAGATACTAAAATGATTAGACTAAGCAGGCTGCAACGATACATACTTTTGTGGGGACTATTCTTACTAGGAAGCTGTAGTGAATATAACCAAGTGCGCAAAAAAGGTACTTTTGAAGAGAAGTATGAAATGGCGATGGCGTTATATCACAAAAAAGAATATTATAAATCTATAGTACTCTTTGAAGAAATCCTTCCAAGAACAAGAGGAAGGAAAGAAGCAGAAGCGGTCAATTTTTACTACGGTATGACCCAATTTCATCAAAAACAATACTTAGTAAGTTCACATCATTTCAATAGGGTATATACTAATTTTCCTAAATCAGAGTATGCCGAGGAGTCACGCTTCATGTATGCCAATTCATTGTATCACTTGACACCTAATTTTTATTTAGATCAAAGTTATACCAATGACGCTATCAATGCCTTTCAAGATTATATCAATTTTTATCCAGAGACAGATAGACTAGATCTATGTAATAAAAAAATAGATGAGTTAAGGTTTAAATTGGAAAGAAAAGACTTTAGTAATGCTAAGATACTTTATAGGTTAAGTAGGTACAAAGCTGCTGTTATCTCGCTCGAAAACTTTGTCGTTGATTTTCCAGGCTCATTTTTTACAGAGGAAGCTTTATTTCTTAAAATTAATGCTCAGTATGACCTTGCTACTAATAGCTTAGAAATAGCGATCAAAGATGAAGAAGTGATTTATTTGAAGAAAGAGCGTTTAACCAAAGTGATAACCTTTTATTTTGACTTTATAGACAAATATCAAGAAAGTGAGTTTTCTATGGATGCAGAAAGAATGTATATCTCAGCCAAAACGCAGTTAGAGAAAATGAAGAATTCATAAGAGAGATTGTTAAAGAAGGCTTATGTTGGAAGTCATGGATCAGAGTCTAATATGGTGTTACTTAGCACATAAGGGTACGATCGAAAACGCGTAATACTTTTTTAACTTATAAAGGCGAAAACCAAAACACATAAAATAAAATACATAAAAAATAATTTTTAGATATGTCAAATCAGGTAAGCAACCCATCTATCATTACAAGAGACCTTGAAAAAATGCTTCAAGGCACAGATAACATATACAAGTCTATCAGAGTTATTGCAAGTAGAGCGAAACAAATATCTGTGAAGTCTAAAGAAGAATTGAACAGAAAGTTAGCTGAGTTTGCATCTACAGTAGATAATTTGGAGGAGGTTTTTGAAAACAGAGAGCAGATAGAAATTTCTAAATTCTATGAGCGTATGCCCAAATCTACAGTAAATGCGATCCATGAGTTTTTAGATGATAAACTAGAATATAGAAAGAGAAGCGAAGATTAATCTTTTTGGTGGTGCTAGAGGGTAAAAAAATTGTATTAGCTGTATCTGGAAGTATTGCAGCTTACAAATCAGCCTTGCTAATCCGTTTGTTGGTAAAGCAAGGAGTGGAAGTAAAAGTGGTTATGACCAAAGCAGCGACCAACTTCATTACTCCTCTTAGCCTGTCCACATTGTCAAAAAACGCCGTTGTTTTAGATTGGGAAGAGAATAATGTCTGGAACAACCATGTAAGCCTAGGTTTGTGGGGAGACCTTATGCTTGTGGCACCTGCTAGCGCAAATACAATCGCCAAGATGGCACATGGTATATGTGATAATCAACTTATTGCTACCTATTTATCTGCTAGATGTCCTATACTTATTTGTCCAGCTATGGACGAAGATATGTACAAGCACCCTTCCACTCAAAACAATATAAAAAAGTTATTAGCCTATGGCAATCATTTAATGGATGTAGGAAATGGTGAGTTGGCAAGTGGGTTAGTTGGTCCTGGAAGAATGGCAGAGCCAGAAGAGATAGTACAGACACTTCAAAAAATGTTATGTACATGACTAATGTTAGAGGGAAAAAGGTACTGGTAACGGCAGGTCCGACACACGAACCCATAGATCCTGTACGTTTTATTGGGAATAGGTCCACGGGAAAGATGGGCTATGAGATATGTACATGCCTTGAGCAGAATGGCGCTAATGTAACACTGGTTACGGGGCCTACAACTATTCCGCTGCCTACAGGCGTTACCATTCGTGAAGTACAAACAGCTCAAGAAATGTATGAAGAGTGTATGAGTTGCTTTGACAATATGGATATTATCATATTAGCGGCTGCCGTTGCAGACTATACACCTAAAGTTGTTTCGGATATTAAAATAAAAAAAAAAGAAGGGGAGTTTAGCCTTGCTCTAGTTCGTACAAAAGACATTGCTAAAGAACTGGGACTTATAAAAAAAGCAAACCAACTACTGATAGGCTTCGCTTTGGAAACCAATGATGAATTACAAAATGCTAAAAGTAAAAGAGAGAAAAAAAATTTTGACTTTATAGTGCTGAATTCTCTGCAAAATAAAGGCACTTGCTTTGGAACAGACCGTAATCAAGTAGTCATCATAGACAAAGACAAAGAGTTGTATTTTGAACAAAAATCAAAAAAACAAGTTGCACAAGACATTATATCACATATCGAAACATTGCTTTAGCATATTGTTATTGCTTTTTAGTCTTTTGGTTTGTAAGGCACAAGAGTTTAATTGTAATGTAATTATCAATTCAGAGAGAGCCCAAACACAAGAGCAGCAGATTTTTACAGATTTGAAAATTGCCATTTCAGATTTTATCAATAATAAGGCGTGGACTAATCACCAATACAGCACAGAAGAAAAAATCAATTGTAATCTACTTTTAAATGTTACACAAATTACAAATTCAAGTAGATTTACATGTAATGCTCAAATACAGTTTACAAGACCAGTTTATGGGGTAAACTATGAAACCCCTATGATAAACATCGTAGATAATAATTTTAATTTTTCGTACAGTCAAGGTCAGAACCTTATTTTCAACGAAAATACCTTCAGCAGTAATCTTACGTCACTTTTGGCTTTTTATGCCTATGTCATTCTAGCCCTAGATTATGATTCTTTTTCACCAAAAGGAGGATCTACATTTATAGAAAAAGCTTTTAATATACTCAACAATGCACAGAGTGCATCCTTTGAGGGCTGGACAGAGTCTAACGGCCCCAATAATCGTTATTTTTTAATAGACCATTTGAATAGTACACAGTTTGCCTCTTTTAGGACAGGAATGTACAATTACCACAGGAAAGGGATGGATGTATTGGCAACTAACCCCAAAGAAGCTAGGAAGCAGATCATGAGCATGATTGAAAATATTCGTAAGGTACAAATGTTACAACCGATTAGTTTTTTGATCAAATCTTTTTTCTTTGCCAAATCTACAGAGATAATAGATGTATTTACTGTAGCTAGTAGAGATGAAAAGCAAAAGGTTTTTACTCTATTGAGACGTATAGATCCTCAAAATACACAGAAATATCAAAAAATAATGACAAACAGGTAGTATTTCATATACTTTAATAAGACTTTGTATAGTTAAAGCTTTGGCTTATTCAATGTTTTTTTAAAACTATAAAGTATGATCTACGACGAATTAAGCTTTCTGTATATTATATCTTATGCATTATACTTATTAAATACTTCCTTTTTGTTAAATGCAAAAGTATCAATTAAATTTGTTGAACTAACTACATAATATTATGTCCGAAAAAGTAAATGTACTCATCATAGGTTCTGGACCTGCGGGATATACAGCCGCTATATATGCCTCAAGAGCAGGTTTTACTCCCGTTTTGTATCAAGGAGGTCAGCCTGGTGGTCAGCTGACCATTACCAATGATGTAGAGAATTACCCTGGTTATCCAGATGGGATCAATGGTCCTCAGATGATGATGGATTTTCAAAAACAAGCTGAACGTTTTGGTACTGATGTACGCTATGGTTTAGTAACATCTGTTGACTTTAATAGTTATCCTTTCAAAGCGATGGTGGATGAAAAAATAGAACTCGAGGCTTCTTCGGTTATTATTTCTACAGGTGCTTCTGCAAAGTGGTTGGGCTTGGAGTCAGAGCAACGTTTGGCTACCAATGGAGGAGGAGTTTCTGCATGTGCTGTATGTGACGGTTTCTTTTATAAAGGGCAAGAGGTAGCAGTAGTAGGAGCAGGAGACACAGCTGCTGAAGAAGCTACTTATTTATCAAAAATATGTTCTAAGGTACATATGCTTGTTAGGAGAGACGAAATGAGAGCCTCTAAGATCATGCAACAGAGGGTACTTAATACTCCTAATATTGAGATACATTGGAATACCGAAACAAAAGATATTATTGGAGAAACCGAAATAGAAAAAGTAATTCTAAACAATACTAAAACGGGCGAAGAGAGTGAACTAAACGTAACAGGTTTCTTCGTAGCAATAGGGCATAAGCCTAATACAGATATTTTCAAAGGACAGTTAGATATGGATGAGAGTGGTTACTTGATCACGCAGGCAGATTCTAGCAAAACAAATATAGAGGGAGTATTTGCTTGTGGTGATGCACAAGATAATGTTTATCGACAAGCAGTAACCGCAGCAGGTACTGGCTGTATGGCTGCGTTAGATGCGGAACGTTTCTTAGCCGCGAAAGAAATGGAAGCTTAAACAAATATACTCAACCAAAGCTATAAATAATGAATTCCTTTTTTTTAACAATCAATAAAGTATTATTATTTTTAATCATTTTGTTATGCCCATATTTTGCGTGGGCATTTTACAATACAGAAACTGAGGAAGAGAAAAAAGAAATAGAAGAGACAAAGACAGAAATAACGACTAAAAGTCAATCTAACAAAGTGACAAAGGATACATTGTCAAAAACTGATGATATTCACCCACCTTTGATGTTAGCTGTAGATTCTACGGCTCACCCACTCCACCACCTCCATCATGACGATAGCTTAGCTTTTTTTCACCATTATGACATACTCCATGACGAATGTTATATGGATCCAGATATGTTCAGTTATTCAGATCATGCCTGTGATGAAAATCCTTATATAGAAACCATGAAAGCGGATACGCTTTTTTGGAAAAAAATAAGTAAGTTTTATACCACTTTTGATACTAAAAATGTAAATCCTTACATGACCAATCATCACGAAAAGGAGTTCTTAAATGATACATTTAAGCTAATATTGTATGATACTTCATTGCTAGAAAAGCAATGGTCCATGCCATTAGAATTAAAGAATAACTATGTAACCTCCACCTTTAAGTATAGGTCTTGGCAGCGTAGATGGCATAAAGGGACTGATGTAGATCTAATAACAGGAGATAGCGTTTTTGCAGTCTTTGATGGTGTAGTAAGAATATCAAGTTATAATCCAGGTGGTTACGGTCATTATGTCTTAATACGTCATTATAATGGCTTAGAAACAGTTTATGGACACTTCTCTAAACGCTATGTTTGTCCTGGACAACCAGTCAAAGCGGGAGACTTGATTGGACTAGGAGGTAATACAGGAGGAAGTAGAGGTTCACATCTGCACTTTGAAACACGCTTTAGAGGGGTAGCCTTTGATTCTGAGTTTATTTTTGATTATAAAAATCAAAAAATAAAATCACATGAAATAACCATTTATCCTAAATTCTTTGCTTATCTAGGTGTCGGTCGTAGCTCACCAGTATCATCTTCTGCCAAATATTCATCAGGTAGCAAAGTATATCACAGAATACGCAGTGGAGACACGCTAGGTGCTATAGCCAGAAGGTATAGAACATATGTATCTACCATTTGTATGCTCAACGGCATTCGCTCTTCAACTATTCTAAGGATTGGAAAAGTCCTAAGAGTCAAATAATTTTCTACATAAAATTCGCATGTTGAATGTCAGGTGTACTGTTAGAAGTTTTTGTGCAACTTGTGTAACATGCAGAATAACAGGTGGTCATCAACCTGAATACATGAACACATAAATACTTGACATATTTTAAACACATGAAGCTCGATATATTAGTATTTGCAGCCCACCCAGACGATGCAGAATTAAGTTGTGCAGGTATTATACTCAATCAAATAGCCAAAGGGCAGAAAGTAGGTGTTATAGACTTAACCAAAGGTGAGCTAGGTACGCGTGGTACTCCAGAGCTAAGAAGGCAAGAAGCAGAGAAAGCAAAACAAGTCTTAGGTGTCTCAGTAAGAGAAAATCTAGGGCTAAAGGATGGTTTCTTTGAGAATGATGAAGATAGCATGTACAAAATCATTTCTTCTATACGAAAGTATCAGCCAGAGGTGGTGCTCGCCAATGCCTTAGAAGATAGGCATCCAGATCATGGAAGGGCAGCAGAACTAGTAAAAAGAGCCTTTTTTCTGGCAGGTCTCGCCAAAATAGAGACTCAGCAAGAAGTTTGGAGACCCAAAGCTCTATACCACTATATACAAGACACATGGCTAAAACCTGACGTCATAGTAGATATATCACCCTATTGGGAGAAAAAGAGAGAGGCTATTCTTGCTTTTGGGTCACAGTTCCACTCAGAAAATATGAATACAGAAGAACCTCAAACCTATATATCTTCTTCAAACTTTTTATATTATATAGAAGCAAGGGCAAGAGAAATGGGACATGCCATAGGTGTAGCTTTTGGCGAGGGACTCATGAAAAGTAAGCCCATAGGTATTAATGACCTAAGGGTTTTAGTATAAACGCCTTCTAAAGATATAAGACAAGAGATTAGATACGTATGCCTTAAACTAGGTTTAAAGCCCTCACTCTGCTTTATAAAGCAGAGTGAGGGCTTCTTTACGTTAATATGTTTCTTTTTTAGTTATTGCAATTAGACAAAGCAGTTTTTACCTCTTCTAACTTAATAGGACCTACTTTATTTCCCCAAGAATTCAAGATATAGTTCATTACATCAGAAATCTCTACATCATTCAAATTATTCATTGACGGAGGCATCGGCATTTTATAGGTTTTACCGTTCACAACAATTTCCTCATTAGAACCGTATTTGATGGAACAAATGATCTTATCCACATTGGAAGCCAAATAGTCAGAGCCTGCTATAGGAGGATACAATGCTCCCATGCCTTTGCCATCATTTCTATGACATTGGACACAGTTTTGTTCATAAAGTTTTTTGCCTTTCAAAAACTCTGTAGTAGCTATTTCTTCGGAAGTATTATTTACCTCTGCTTTCTTATCACCACAAGAAACTAAGCAAGACAATGCAAATAGACTCAAATACATGAATGTGTTTTTTATTATTTTGTGTGTATTCATTTTTTTATTTTATTGTAAAGTAGATGCTAAAAATGTAAATGTGTTCTAATTTTCGTATTCTTTTAGTAAAACAGGAATATCTTTCAAAAGTTCTTCAATACCATATTCTTTCGTACCCTCATAAAACCCTCTTACATGTCCCTCTCTATCTACCAATACTAGCTTACCACTATGGTTGATACCGCCAGGCACCTCGTCATCTTCCACAGCAGCGATATAATACCTTTCAGCAATATCATATATGCTATCTTTAGAACCCCACAAAAACATCCATTGCTTAGTATCAATGCCAAGGTTAAAAGCATACTTTTTAAGTACAGAAGGAGTATCATAAGCAGGGTCAAGCGTGTGTGATACTATCTTTACGCGAGCTTCATCTTTTAATGCTTCATGCACGATCAAAAGATTTTGTGCCATGATAGGGCATATACTTGGGCATTTAGTAAAGAAAAAATCAGTTACATAGATATAATTAGAAAGTGTTTTCTGATCTACGACAAGGCTATCTTGATTTAAAAAGCTGAAATCTGGGATTTTATAATAGTTGGTATCACCTTCTGCTATGACATCGTGTCTGCCAAGATATCTTAATTTTTTTTCACATGCACTTAAACTGAGAAATAAAGTCAGCAATGAAATAATAAAAACTTGTTTTCTTTGGAACATAAATGATAAGCTTATGATCTGTTTAAGATGGTTTTGCAAAGCCTTCTTAAATATTTATTTTGAAGTTTGGTTCGTAAAATAATTTAAACGACAAACTTTTAATTTTTGGTCAAAGACTTTCCTTTCTCATAACCTTGCATAAAAGTTTTTTTCATTTTATGTACTTCTATAAGTTGGTTTTCGAGATACTTTATTACTTCGACACTGTCTCCCTTCATTTTTTCAGTGTCAAATGAGTGCATCCAATTCATCATAGCATCATCACTAGCCTGCAAAGAAGTAATGGCGTTTTCTATTTCAGTTTTATTTTTAGGTTGTTCTTTTAAGGTCTTTTCTAAGTTTTTTTTCATAGCAAATACGTCATCCATCATAGGCATTATTTCATCATGCACCTTCATGACAGCAGAAAAAAGACTATCTATAGCTGAGTGAGAGTGAGGGTGGGAGTGAGCATGTTGATGGTCGTCAACAGTATTATTTTCATCCTTGACAGCATTTTGCTGTGTACAAGCATAAGAAAATAGTGTACAGATAAATAATAATGAAAGTTTTGTGTTCATGATAGGTATGAATTAAGAAATAGTAAAGTTCAAAAAAACAAATTAAGGTATGCTTTTCCAAATACTAGAGATGTATTGTGTTCTACTATTTAAGAAGAATCGTTATATTAAAACTCTAAGCCTACTATAGAACAATCAATTTTTTTATACTTGTTTACTTTGAGGAGTTCGTCTTTTTGACTTTCAAAAGGCAAATGAATTAAGTTTACTAAAAACTGATCAAAGGCAGCTTGCTCATCATGCATGTCATCGTCAAAATCTATCGAGATGGGTTGAGTTCCTGTAAGAACGGTAGGTTTGGTATGGAAGTATATTTTTTCATTGACAACATCATGAAATACATGCGTAGTGTATTTGTTTTTCTTATCGCTCGCTATTTTATGAGAGTTTTGCTGAGTGAACTGTATTTCGTTTTCATGATTCGCTTTTATAAACTGAATACCTGCTGTAGAAAAACCAAATTCATTAGTTTTTAAGTGGTAATAAGTAGCGATTACATTGGTAGAAGTCTTGATGTTATGATTGATGTGCAGATTTTTTAACCTTAGATCAATTTTGCTTAAGATCGTACCTGGTTCTGTAATATTTTCTTCTATATGCTTTTGGTACTCCTTTAGTATAATACTATTGAGTAATATTTTCTCAGTATCAGTTCCTTCAGAAGAAATAAGGATCACTACCAAATAATTGTTTATAAAGTCTGCAAAGAATACATCTCCCCCCTCTTTAGACGACTTATTGGTTTCAATGAAGTGATTGTGAGTACAATAGGTCATGAAAGAAAAAGTAGCCGTATTGCTAAACGCATCTTTAAAGAGCAATTCTTCTTTCTTAGATAGTAAACTTTCTTCTACCTCATTAGAAGGAGGTAGAATGCTTTTCAAGCTTTTAAGCTCATCAACTATTTTTGTATGAATACCTATGAAATGAGATATTGCGCCAGTCTCATCTTTTACAGGATTAATAATTAGGCGATAATAAAACTCCTTACCAGATTTGGTGTAGTTAAGTATAAATTCATCTACAGGAATCCCCGACTTTAGGCTTTTACGTATTCTATCTACAGTATATAAGTCCGTTTTTGAACCTTGCAAAAACTCGCCAGGCTTTTTTCCTCTAACCTCGCTCAACTCATAACCTGTAACGTAGGTGAAACCATCATTTATCCACTCTATTTCTCCAGATCCATTCGTGATGATCACAGAAGCAGTAGTCTGACTAGCAACGGTAGAGAGTAATTTTAGGTTTCTATTTTGTACATCTAAGAAGCCTAACTGTTCATTGATGATCAAATTTTGTCGGTAAAGCCCAGTAATATCTGTACCTATAATGACGATGTTATTACTACTAATGCTAGTAGAAACTTTGAAGTATAATTTTTTCCACTTAGATCCACTATACCTCAATATTCCTTTGTAGGAAACTTTGTTTTTTATAAAATATTCAAGTTCTTGATCTAGGTTTGGCTCTAGACAGAAAAGATCGTTAGCTCTTCTGCCATATATTTTCTGAGGCTTTATATTTAATTTACGTAAAGTAGCAGGGCTTATTTCTGTAATTACACCATAAAAATCAGTCTTTATCATTAGATAATCCTCATCATTGCTGAGAGCGTTTAAGTCATCAATATTTATTTCATTATTAGAAAAAATCATATCAATTGAAGGATATCTGAGTTAAATAAAAATGCGATTTAGTGTTATAAAAAAAGAAATATATTATATGACAATACCT
>WTJX01000685.1:2556-10514 GCA_011524675.1 Cytophagales bacterium | reverse complement strand
TATCATGCGAAGGAGGTACACTACTGTTTTTACTCGTTTTTTTGATGGATAGACGATCTATAGTAGCTAACGCTAATGCAAGCTGCTCTTTGAGCTCTTTTACTTCTAATTGAAGGGATAATATTTTTTCTTTATCTGTCAAGTAGTCTTTTTACGTAAGTTTAATTTATTTTTGTTTGCTGCTGAGTAGTTACAGAAAATTATGTACCATATGATTATAAACAGATAACCTATATTTGTAAAAACATACAATTATTATACTTATGAAAAAAACAACCTCATTATTTTATATTTTAGTATTTGCTGTAGTTTTTAATGCTAACGCAATAGATACTAAACGTCCAAACATAGTGTTCATATTTGCAGATGATATGGGCATAGGTGATGTGTCTCACACTACAGGAAAAGCGGCAACCCCACATCTTGATCAGCTAGCCAAAGAAGGTATGCGTTTTACCGATGCGCATACGTCCTCTTCCGTATGTACACCTTCACGCTATTCATTGCTCACAGGAAGGTATAACTGGAGAACCACCTTAGCAAGGTCAGTTTTTATGTCTCCTACCAAAACTCCACTTATCAAAAAAGATGAAACTACCGTTGCTAGCTTACTCAAAACGAAAGGTTATCACACCGCTTGCATAGGCAAATGGCATTTGGGCATCGGTTGGCAATTGCTCGAAAAAGATCAAAAAGTAGAAGGACAGCAAGGCAAAGGTTGGAACATAGACTATACAAAGCCTGCGGTTACGCCTACCTCCAATGGTTTTGACTACTTTTTTGGTATTACAGCCTCTTTGGATATGCCACCATATGTTTATATCGAGAACGAAAAGGCAATAGCTATCCCAAGCGTAAGCAAGACATTTCATACGCCTAGTAGAATGGGAGCAACTGCTGCCGACTTCGAGGCAAACAAATGCCTAAGAGACTTTGCCGCCAAATCTGTCAACTACATAGACCAACGCGCCAAAGAAGACAAACCATTCTTTCTCTATTTACCACTTACCGCTCCGCATACACCTATAGTACCAAGTGAACAATGGCAAGGAAAGTCCAAGCTTGGCAAGTATGGAGATTTTTTGATGGAAACTGATTGGGTAGTAGGAGAAATACTTAACGTATTGGACAAACATGGCTTAAATGAAAACACCATTGTACTGTTTTCTACAGACAACGGATGTTCTCCTTCAGCAGACATTCCAGATTTGATTTCAAAAGGGCACTACCCCAATGGAAACCTCAGAGGGCATAAGGCAGATATCTTTGAAGGAGGGCATAGAGTACCCTTCATCGTCAAGTGGCCCGCAGTAGTCAAGGCAGGCACCGTTACCAATAGGCTTACTTGCATGACAGATTTCATTGCTACATGCGCTGAGATTACAGATACTAAGCTTGATGATGCTGCGGGTGTAGATGCCGTTTCCTTTTTCTCTACCTTGAAAGACCCTTCTTACACGGCAGATAGAAAAGCTATTGTACATCACTCTATTAATGGTGCTTTTGCCATAAGAGAAGGAGATTGGAAGCTTTCACTATGTGCAGGTAGTGGTGGTTGGAGTCCCCCCAAAGGAAAAAACTTAAAAGGATTACCTCCTGTACAGCTATACAATATTTCCAATGATATTGCAGAAACTACCAACCTACAGGACAAATACCCTGAAAAAGTAAAAGCCTTAACCAACTTATTACAGTCATATGTAGATAAGGGTAGAAGTACAGAAGGTAAACAACAAAAAAATGATCGAGAGATCAAAATTCAAAAATAATAGCACAGCTACAGCAAGCACTAGGACTGAAGCCTAACGAGTAATCAAATAGCAAATAACAAAAGTCAACCCTTTGTTATTTGCTATTTGTTTTTTGAGGTTTCGTTATCCAATGATACTTGACATTTGACGTTTATTTGCTATAGCAAGATATTTTTATTTCTCTCCTACTTATTGTACTTTCAGTTTTAGAAATATTTATAACTCCTTAGCACTATGAATACAAAGTCAATTAAAATCATCTATTATATCACTACTGGACTGCTGAGTATATTCATGCTTATTTCAGCGTGGATGTATTTTTTTAAGCATGCCATGATTTCTGCAAGCTTTACTAGTTTGGGATATCCTACCTACATCATTTGTCCTCTAGCGACAGTAAAGATTTTGGGCGTCATAGCGCTTTGGATCAAAAAATGGAAAACAATACACGAATGGGCTTATGCAGGTTTTTTCTTTGATTTTGTATTAGCATTTTTTGCACATACCTACATAGGCGATGGTCAATTTATACCTTCAGTAGTTGCTATTGTATTGTTATTAGCCTCATACATTTTGAGCAAGCGCATTCAAAAAGAAGCATAAACTATTTTCAAATTGAAAATCCACACTACTTTATAACACAAACATTTGTTATGTCTATTTTTCAAAAAAGCATTGTCCTACCCCCATTTGCTAGAGGTTTTCACCTCATTACAGATACGATCGAAAGAGAGATAGAATCATGCTTACCTACGATTGCCACAGGCATATTGCATGTCTTTGTACAGCATACTTCTGCTAGCTTGACCATCAACGAGAATGCAGACCCTAGCGTAAGGCAAGATTTTGAAAGTCATATCAATGAGATGATACCCGAAAACGCACCCTACTATGTGCATACCTACGAAGGACCAGATGATATGCCGGCACACATCAAAGCTTCGGTATTTGGCAGTTCTGTCAGTGTTCCTATTACCGACGGACAACTAAACCTGGGGACATGGCAAGGCATCTATTTTGGAGAGCATAGAGACTACGGCGGTAGCAGAAAACTGGTCATTAGCGTTTACTATTAAAAAGAGTTTGAGCTTTGGGTAGTGGGCTATGAGCTTTGTGCAATGAACTTTTTATTAAACACTAATCATTAATCACTATAAAGCTAGCGAGAAGCACTTTGACAAGTTTACGACAAACTAAAACCGTACGTCATCGCGAGTGTAGCGACGCGATCCAGAATGATAAGCTAGACGCTTTCATATTCACACACCTTTGGTTTAGCCTACTACTCTTAGTATGACGAGTTTTTAGCTTTTTCACACATAACCCATAACTAAACGCTTTTTCCAAATCGTAAATAGTCAATCGTTCAATTGTAAACTAACCCCTTCATTATTTTATTTTTTTTAATTTCTTCATTTTTAAAAAGCCACTTTCGTGGAATATAATCCTGCCGTATGTTGGAATGATTTATTCTAACGATGTCTGTGTTTGGCTTAACATTCTGGATTGCCGTGCCTCCTCCTTCGGCGGACACAGTGCGGCAGGCAGGCTTCACTGCGTTACCAATGACGTGTTTTATAACTATCTGATAACCAGTGTTTTTCATTAAGTTCAGAAAGCACCAGAGCTGTAGCCTTAAGAAAATAGACCTTAGTCTGTTTTTAGCTAAGAGCCAGCTAGTGGGGAGCAACAAAAAACAAATGACAAACTTTTATTTTTTGTTATTTGACTTTTGTGATTTCGTCATTTTGCCTTTTTGTTTTTGAAAAAAACGGGGGGACTCGTAAAAACGTCTTAGGGCTTTTGCATCACGGTACCACATTGACTACACGTTCTCAGCTCTTCTGAGCTATAGAACTTTTCCATCACTATAGGTAACTGACTTACGATGTCTGTAAGACCGAAATATTCTTCATATAGCTTGTGATTACAATGTTCACAGTACCACTGAAAGCCATCCTGTTCACCATCGTGGCGGTGCCTTTCTATCACTAAACCTATGCTTCCTTCGCTACGCTGTGGAGAATGTGGTACTTTGGCGGGTAATAGGAATATTTCTCCTTCTTTAATGGGAATGTCTTTTGGTTTTCCATCTTCTATGATTTTGAGTACAATATCACCTTCTATCTGATAAAAAAACTCTTCTCCTTCGTTGTAATGATAGTCCTTTCTAGCATTGGGACCGCCTACTACCATTATTATAAAGTCGTCTGTATTTTGATACACTAACTTGTTGCCTACTGGAGGTTTTAACAACTCTCTGTGTTCTTCTATCCATGCTTTGAAGTTGAATGCTTTCATGCGACTATCATGTGTTCTAGTGTCCGTGTTTTCAAGTATTCAAGTTAAAAAAAAGGTTGTGCAGTAAGCTTACTTTAAACATTTTTGACGATACTTACTCCATGGTAAACCCAATCTTTATCCTATAATACACTTAGTCTTCTGTCTCTGACTTACTGTTGAGTATAATATTATTTAAGCTAATAGAGAATTGACCTTTTAGTATTTTTGTTAGTTCAAACTGTGTCTCTGAGATAGGCTTGAGTTCTCTATTTTCTGCATAGATATAACCATAATCTTGATTCATAGACACTAGGTTTAACCTAAATTTGCTTTTGCCACTAACGAAGAAACCTTCTTTAGGGAAGTTTCTATCAAGACTCTTTAAAAATTCTTTTGTATTACTAGCGTAGTGATCTTCTAATTGCTGAGCATCAGAGGGGGTGTCTGAGGAAATGATGAGTTGGTGTTTATCATTTTCGTCAAAAAAGAATAAATAAAAACGGTCTATTTGAGTGAACGTATGAAATACTTTTTTGAATTCTCTGATAAGGTCTTCAAAATTATTTTTGGCAGAGATGCGTAAGGTAGCTTTGCTTATACTCTTTAGAAGTCTATTGGTATATTTATACTGGTTAATTTGTTTTTTTTGTTCCGTTACTTTTGAGGCAAGGTCTAGCGTCAAGATCAAGTCGTTTGCTTCCCATGGTTTACTTATATAGCGAAACAAGCTTCCGTTGTTGATGGCGTTTTGTACTGCGCCTATACTTGCTTGCCCTGTCAATAATATTTTGGGTACTTCTGGGTCCATCTGATGAATTTTGATGATGAGTTCATCTCCTTTCATTCCAGGCATTATCTGATCTGTGATGAGTGCCATTAGCTCTACACCGTCTTCATCAAGCTCTTCTATAATTTCTAAAGCCTCGTCACCACTGTTTGCAAGTTCTATTTCATAGTCAACACCAAATTTTACTCTAATTTGGTGAGCCAAGATGCTTAAGACTTCTTTTTCGTCATCAACACATAAAATGACTTTGCGTCTGTTTTCAAATCCGACCATACGTATTTAACTTATGCTTCATTAAGGTAGTTTAATTTTTTTTTCAGATCTTCTTTTTTCCACGGTTTTTGAATGTAATAATCCAAGCCTGCATTGGAATAGGCTCTCTCTACTGCTTCTTTGGGTGCATGACCTGTCAAAAGTATTTTTTTCAAACCGGTGAAGTTGAAGTCATGTTTTACTTTTATAAGAAACTCGTCTCCTTTCATCCCTGGCATCAACCAGTCAGAAATAATCAAGATGGCATTGATGCCGTCTTCATCTAGCTCTTCTAAAATCTCTAATGCTTCATTACCGCTTTCGGCTTTTTCGTAAGCATATTTTTCTCCGAATATTTCTCGCAACTGATGAGTAAGTGTATCCAATATGGTTTTCTCATCATCTACACATAGTATGGTTTGTTTCATGTGTTTGTATGTGTTTTAAGTTTTATGTTATACGTTTTAAGTTTTGAGTAACCACTTTGTATTTCACGTTATTATCATCTCTTTTTGAGCTAAACCCAACGTTCAACCTAACATTAATTTTTAAATTCTTTAGGCAATGTGATACTAAAGCATGTCCTACCAGGGGCTGAATCTACCTCTAATATTCCGTTGTGCTTATCAATAATTTTTTTACAGATAGGTAAACCTAAGCCGGAACCTTCTCCTTGTGCTTTGGTGGTAAAGAAAGGTTGAAATATTTTTTCTTTTACCTCATTTGGCATTCCTGGTCCAGAATCTGTGATTTTCACGGTTGCATTGCTTGCATCTTCGGTAATGTCGATCGTAAGCTTACCATTATAATTCATAGCTTGTATGGCATTTGATATGATGTTTGTCCATACTTGATCTAATTCGTCTGCAAAACCAATGATATATATTTCGCTACTTTCGTCATAGTTTCTTACTAACTCTATGCCTTTTTTGATTTGGTTGAAGTATAATGTAATTATCGTTTCTATACCATCGACAAGGTTTGTTTTTATAGCTTCTTCGGTATCGCCATGGTGTGCATAGTTTCTAAGAGAAAAAACAATTTTTTTCATCTTTTTGACAGCGGTACTCATATTACTTATCGTGAAGCTAAATTTCCCTACTTTAGTTAAGTTTTCAAAAAATGATTCGCTTTCGATATCCTTTAAGTCATCGACAAATTTTTCAAAATCTTCTGCTAATCCCATCTCTACGATGTCTCTAGCATAAGGACTTGCTGAGGTGATTCCTTTTTCTTCAAAGAGTTGGTTGAGTGCTTTTTTTTGTTTTCTTTCCTCTCTAGTGGTCATGCTAAGCTTTCCTTCATTCTCTGAAGATGCTTTGATCATTCGTTGAAATACGTCAAGAGTTTGATCGGAGATAGTTTTCATGAATGGGGGAAGCTCCTCCATCATCATATCTAGGTTTTGCTCCATGTTTTGAAGACCACCATTGATGACACTGAGTGGGGTATTGATTTCATGAGCTATCCCTGCAACTAACTGACCTAGAGATGCCATTTTTTCGGAAAAGATGAGTTGATCTTGTGTATCTGTTAATTCTGAGTGGGTTTTCTTTAGCTCTTCGTATGCTTTGCGCATGATTTCTTTTTGCGCTTCACCTCTTTCTTTGAGCATGGTCAGCTCTGCATTTTTCTCTTTGGCTTCGTCAAAAGCCTTTTTCATGATCTCTCGCTGTGCTTGTTGCTGTTCGTTTGAGGTGTTTAGTTCTTTGATCCTAGATTTTAATAGTTCTTCTTTTTGTTTTTTTTCTTTTTCGAATTTGTAATAAGAATCGCTGATGGCCTTGAAAAAACGTGCAAAGTCTCCAGTACTCAAATACTTCTTTCCTGCCATACTTTCCCCAAATTGTTGTATGAGCAGAGGATGTATTTGAGTGCCTTCTAAAGCAAGCTTTACGATCTCTGATATGTTTTCTGAAGACTTTTTAAATAACATTTGCTCAATACTACATTTACTATGAGAAATAGAAGTGATTTAAACTTTTGCGTTTCAAAAGCTCAAATCAAGTAATCATTATTCTTGTTTGATTTGAAAAATATACCAAATATACAAAAAAATTATTTGCTATGCTTGCTTACAAAATCCCACATGACCACGCCAATGCAAACAGAGACGTTCAAAGAATGTTTTGTGCCTGACTGTGGTATCTCTAAAGACAGGTCTCCATAGGGCAAAGCTTCATCAGATACGCCAAATACTTCATTGCCAAACACAAAGGCATACTTCTCTGTTTCGGAGGGGATAAACTCATGTAATAATACGGCTTGATCTGTCTGTTCTATGATAACAATCTTGTACCCTTGTTCTTTCAAAATCGCAAGGCAGTCTCCTGTTTTCTTATGATATTCAAAATCTACTGACTCTTCTGCTCCTAAGGCTGTTTTGTATATTTCTCGGTGTGGTGGCTTGGCTGTAATGCCGCAAAGGCATATTTTTTCTAATGAAAAAGCATCAGAAGTACGAAAAGCCGAACCTACATTGTGCATGCTACGTATATTGTCTAACACTACTATAGCGTTACGTTTTTTTTGCGTTTTGTATTCGGATACGCTTACCCTATTTAATTCTTCTAAGGATAGTTTTTTCATGGGGATAATAAATGTGTTCGAGTGTTCAGGTGTTCTTGTGTTCAAGTTGAAAAAAGCCTTGCGATATGCTGTTTGCACCCTTATGGGCAAAACCCAATAACGTTTAACGTTCCACTTTTTTAATAGCATGATTTTATTCCACGAAAGTGGAAAGAAAAATAAAAAAAGGCTATTCCCTATGTACCTTTGTCTTCTTTTTAGCTCCACTTTGTCATCTTAGCTTTTAATCATTTTCAAAAAGCTAAGATGACAACGTAGGATTAGGCTATTTGTACTTCTAGCTTGATATTCATTCC
>WTJX01000685.1:0-2456 GCA_011524675.1 Cytophagales bacterium | reverse complement strand
CTAAGATGACAACGTAGGATTAGGCTATTTGTACTTCTAGCTTGATATTCATTCCTTCTATTTCTATGGCTTGCTCTCCTTGCACTGCATCGGTAAGCAAGAACTCATTGGCTTGCACTTCTTTGCTGATATAGTCGGTAAATTGAGTCATGGCTAGATCAAAACTTTCATTTTGTTTCTCTAAGGACACTTTTATTTTGTCTTGTACGTCCATGCCTGTGTCCTTACGCAAGTTTTGAATACGGTTTACTACCTCTCTTGCGAGTCCTTCGCGTTTGAGCTCATCGTCAATGTTTACGTCTAAAGCTACCGTAATTTCGCCGTCTGAGGCTACCATCCAACCAGGTACATCTTTGAAGTTGATCTCCACATCTTCTAGGCTAAGAGAAACTTTTTCTCCTTCTAACTCAATAAAAATTTGATTGTTTTGCTCTAGTTCATGGATTTGCTCTTGCTCAAAAGATTTGATGATAGAAGCAACAGTTTTCATATTACGACCAAATTGCTTTCCTAATTTTTTGAAATTAGGTTTGATATCTTTGACTAGCACTTGATCGCTGGTGTCTGGATATTCTATCGTTTTGATGTTTACTTCTGAAAGGATCAATCCTTTGACTGACTCTATGTCTTGTTTGGTTTCTTCTTGGCTAACAGGGATCAATATTTTTTGAAGCGGCTGTCTTACTTTTATCTTTACGCTCTTGCGTAATGAGTGTACCAGTGAAGAAGTTTTCTGTGCCAGTCCCATTCTTCTTTCCAGTGTGAGATCAATTTTTGATGGATCATGCACTGGAAAGTCTGCGAGGTGTACAGACTCTTCTTTGAATTGTCCAGACACTTTGTTCAAATCCCTATAGACTTGCTCAAAATAGAATGGCGCAATAGGGGCAGATAGTCTTGCCACTACTTCTAGGCATTCGTAGAGTGTCTGATAAGCGGTCAACTTATCGGTAGGGATATTCCCTGTCTCACTGGTAGCAGATGGTGTCCAAAAACGTTTTCTGTTGAGCCTTACATACCAGTTGCTCAGGTCATCTACCACAAAGTTTTGTATGGCACGTGATGCCTTGGTAGGTTCATAGTCTTCATAGGAGGTATCTACATAAGCAATAAGGCTATGTAGCTTAGAAAGTATCCATTGATCGCTTTCTGCTCTTTGTGCTAGGTCAATAGCCGCTTCTTTGCCTGTAAAACCATCAATATTGGCATAGATCGCAAAGAAGTTATAAGTATTGTAGTATGTACCGAAGAAGCGTCGCTGCACTTCTGATACTCCTTCTAGGTCAAACTTTAGGTTATCCCAAGGGTTGGCATTAGATACCATATACCAACGTGTAGCATCTGGTCCATAGGTGGATAGCGTACTAAATGGATCAATGCCGTTACCTAATCTTTTAGACATTTTCAAACCTTCTTTATCCAATACGAGACCGTTTGAAACTACGTTTTTATAGGCAACATCATCAAATACGAGGGTAGCGATGGCGTGTAGTGTATAGAACCATCCTCTTGTCTGATCTACTCCTTCAGCGATAAAGTCAGCCGTTTTCAAACCTTGCTCTACTTCTTGTTTGTTTTCGAAAGGATAATGCCACTGTGCATAAGGCATAGAACCAGAATCAAACCATACGTCTATCAAGTCGGACTCTCTCTTCATAGGCTTACCGTCTTCTGAGACGAGAGTTATTTGATCTACAATGTTTTTGTGCAGGTCTATTTTGGCGTAGTTTTCTTCAGACATATCGCCAACCACAAAGTCTTCATAAATATCCTTTTGCATCAAGCCTGCTTCGATGGCTTTTTGCATCTCTTGCTTGAGTTCTTCTACAGAGCCAATCATTTTGAGCTGCTTGCCATCTTCTGTCTTCCATATTGGGAGCGGAATACCCCAATAACGAGAACGCGATAAGTTCCAGTCGTTGGCATTTTTGAGCCAGTTACCAAATCTACCTGTACCTGTTGCCTCTGGCTTCCAATTGATCCCTGTATTTAGCTCATACATTCTTTCGTTGGCATCTGTAACTTTGATGAACCATGAGTCTAGCGGGTAGTAAAGGATAGGTTTATCTGTTCTCCAACAATGTGGATAGCTATGGACGTATTTTTCTACTTTGAAGGCTTTATTTTCTTCTTTTAGTTTGATGGCTATCAATACATCGGCAGACTTTTGAGGCCTGTCTTCTTCTGCATAGTATTCATTCTTGACATACATTCCTGCAAATTCTCCCATCTCTGGTCTGAATTTTCCTTGTAAGTCAACTAAAGGGACTAAATTGTCGTCTTCGTCTTTGACTAGCATAGGCGGTACTTCTGGAGTTGCTTGTTTGGCAACTAAGGCATCGTCTGCCCCAAAAGTAGGTGCGGTATGTACGATACCGGTACCGTCCTCGGTGGTTACAAAGTCCCCTGCTATCACCCTAAAAGCATTTTCTGGATGCTCAAAAGGTTGTGCATAG
>WTJX01000528.1 GCA_011524675.1 Cytophagales bacterium | reverse complement strand
CCTATATACTGATATACTTCCCCGTATGAATTGATTATGGCCATTGAAAGATCATTGTAATAATGTCTTAAAAACTCAAAGTATAGTTCATGACCCATGGTTTCAGCAATAGTTGTAGAGTCTTTCATATCCGTAAACATAAAAATTCGCTCTTCTTCAATAGGCTTGTGATATTTACCAGTAAAAAAATTCAAAAAAACAGATTGCCCAAGGTTGTCTTCAATTTCTGAATAAATAAGCGATGTAAAGAGTGAAAAGGCAATTTGAACCAAAGTACTAATGTTGGTTATGCTAAAAAGAAATATGAGATAGCGATTGAAGACGGCGGTACTAAATACCGATTGTTTCATTTCAATACTTGCAGCCAACATATAAAAGATAAATATGATGCAGAAAAAAAACATGCCATAAATAAGTACCTTTCCAATGATCTTTTGAATAAAGGTCCACTTCACGAAGAACTTATTGATAAATGACACTTCTAAAAATCCTACCAAACATCCAATAAAGAATATACTTATGCTCGCAAATACTATTATCCTGGGCGAAATTGTAATCGCCGATTGTAGTCCAGATTGGGGTACTATAATGGAGATATAGGCATATTAAAAAAATAAAAATAAGCTAACGACAAAAATTTTAAAAAAAATTTACCTTAACAGGAACAGGGGTTTTTAGAAGTCCCCTAAAGTCAAGCAAGAGAATATACTTTATCTTGGCTCTTCAGACTTATTATCCAATAAAGACAACCGTAGTAAAGTGTTACTCGCTTTAAAAGCCAAAATATATCAGCAGCCTGAACTTTTCGAAGAAAAACTAACTAATGATTTACAGAATTTGGTAGAAAGTTACTACGCCAAGTACTTAGTAAAATATACACAAGAAGCCGAAGTACAGACACCAGCTACCATTAAGCTACCACCAGTTGCACACAGGGCAGATTTCCAAGAAGTAGATATTAACTCACTAGAAGTCAGTGAAGTAAAAAGCTTTGGAGCTGAACATCTTTGTCATCAGATCAGCGAACAACTTGATTTTGATACCCATTTTCAAGCCTGTGATTTTTCTAAAAAAGAAAGCAAACTAGCTCAGACCAGTATTATCTCAAGAGCTATTTTTACTGCTTCTGAATGGAAAACAGCTCAAATCCTTGCAGACAATAGTTCTCTCTGTGAGTTACAAGAGTTAAATCACACACCTACACACAGAGAGCTATATGCTATTGCTGACAAGCTTTATGAAAATAGAGAAAAGATTGATCAATTACTTTACACGCGTATCCAAAATATTTTTAATCTAGAAGATAAAATCGTCATTTTTGATCTAAGCAACTCCTATTTTGAAACCTCTAAAAGAGGGAGTCAGCTAGCTAAGTTTGGTAAAAGTAAGGAAAAGAGAAAAGACTGTCCTTTAGTGGTTTTTACTGCCTTGATCAATCAAGAGGGCTTTTTGAGGGATTCTAAAATCTATGAAGGCTCAAAAGCAGACCCTGAAAGTTTGGAAGATATGATTACTCATTTAGAGAAGACTTATCTTCAACAAAAAAATGAATTATCTTCAACCAAGCCTACTGTAGTGCTTGATGCAGGAATTGCTACAGAAGACAACATAGCATTCATTCGAAAAAAAGGATATGACTATGTCTGTGTAGCTAGAAGTCAACTCAAAGAATATGTACTTGACGATACAAAATTCACAACTACTCATACACAGGGTAAACAGCAAGTACAACTTCAAAAAGTAAGTACAGATAAGTATGACGATCATTGGCTTTATGTAAAAAGTGAAGCTAAAGAGAAAAAAGAACAGTCCATAGACGATAAACTAGCTCAACGTTATGAAAAAGAACTAGAGAAAATCAAAGCCTCTTTGTCTAAACCTAGAGGCAACAAGAATGTCTCGAAGATATGGGAACGTATAGGTAGAGCCAAGGAAAAAAATGCAAGAGTATCAGCAGGTTACAAACTCAATATCAAAGAAGAAAAAGGTGTTGTAACTGACATAGCGTGGAAGCTTATTCCTATGAACAAACACAAAGCAGACAAAAGTCAAGGAGTTTATTTTATTAGAACAAGTTTGCAAACAAGTGATGCGTCGGCTTTATGGAAGATTTACAATACCATACGAGAAGTAGAAAGTGCTTTTAGATGCTTAAAAACAGATTTAAACATCAGGCCAATTCATCATCAAAAAGACGAAAGAATAGCCTCTCATATTTATTTGACGGTACTAGCTTACCAGCTAGTCAATACCATTCGATATCAACTCAAGCAAAAGGGAATACACGATGACTGGCAAAATATTCTAAGAAAAGCTAGCACGCAAACGATTCAAAATATTGAACTTCCTACTCAGCTCAAAACAGTGCATATGAGAAAACCTTCAAGGGCTATTGCTGAATTACAAAAAATTTACAAAGCATGCAATTGCAAAACTAATATCAAAGCAAAAAGAAAATATGTGACCTATCACTAAATTGAAAAATAATACCAGTGTAGTGTAGCCAAAAAAGTGGATTTATATCTCAACTCTACAGAAACGGACATTCTTGGCAAGTTGGGTTAAAAGTCACATCTAAATGCCAGTGTAGTTGATTTTCAATACTCCAGTGTCCACGAATTGCATGATTGAAATAAGAAGCATTTCCTAGCTTACTACTAATATAATACCTTGTATTTGAGCTAACTGTGCCATTTTCTACTCTCTCATAATCAATTCTAACAAGTGTATTTAGACCTTTCCATTTCTCGATGAAGGGTTTTTCTAAGAATTCTTCCGCATTGATTACTTTACATTTTCTTATTTCTTTTCTGCCATGCTTTTTATCTTCAGTACAATCAATTTCTGAGCTAGTTACTTGTGACCAAATTAGATCATCATCTACTTCGTGGTAAAGTGTCTTTTGATTTTCTTTTAAGGCTAATATGTAATCAGCATTTTTTGAGACTATCTTTTCTACAATTTCTTCTTGTGTACCTATGGCATCAATGGTAATTGTAGCCCCTTCGATGTCAATAGCATCAAGTAATTTAGGGATCGCTGTGATCTCATTACTTTTATCATCAACCTTTTGCTGACCTACGCAT
>WTJX01000397.1 GCA_011524675.1 Cytophagales bacterium | reverse complement strand
CCTATAGATATGAGTTGTACAGTAGAAGAAAAATTATATCATTTTGACCAAGCTTTTGAGTTAGAAGGGGGAGAGGTACTGCCAAGGATAAAGCTTCAATATACCACTTTTGGAAAGCTTAATGCCGCCAAAGATAATGTGATATGGATATGTCATGCCTTGACTGCTGATGCTAACCCCAATGATTGGTGGGAAGGTTTGGTAGGAGAGGGGAAGTTATACGACCCTCAGCATCATTACATCATATGTGCCAATATGTTGGGTTCATGCTATGGCTCTTCGGGTCCCTTGGATACCAACCCTAGCACTATGCGTCTATACCAACATGACTTCCCAGAAGTCAGCGTAAGAGATATGTCAAAGGCACTGGACTTGTTACGTCAGCATTTAGAGATACAGCATATCCACACCTTGATAGGTGGCTCTATGGGGGGAATGCAAGCACTAGAGTGGGCGTGTGAGCACCCTACTATTTTTGAGAATTTGATAGTCTTGGCAACCAATGCACAGCAGTCTCCGTGGGGTATCGCCTTTAATGAGACTCAGCGAATGGCTATCTCTGCCGATCCTACATGGAAAAAAAACATCCCCGAAGCAGGTAGAAAAGGACTAAAGGCAGCCAGAGCTTTGGCGTTGTTGTCTTATAGAAATTATGATGCTTATTGCAATACACAGTCAGAAACAGATATCGAAAAGCTAGACCACTACAGGGCTTCCAGTTACCAACAATACCAAGGAGAAAAATTAGTCAAACGTTTTAATGTAGCTTCTTATATCCTTCTCTCCAAGGCGATGGATTCTCATCATCTTGGAAGAGCGAGAGGAGGCTTGGAAAAAGCGTTACAAAAAATAACTGCCAATACCTTGTCTATCGGTGTAAGCTCAGATATGCTCTTTCCACCTGTAGAGCAGCAAAGAATAGCAGAAGGCATAGCAAACGCTACCTACGAGGAGATAGACTCTTTCTACGGGCATGATGGTTTCTTAGTAGAAACCAAGGCCATCAATGAAATAATACTACGTTTTTATCAAGACAAAAAAGTTCAACTTCATGGAGCATATTAATATAGGTCTTTTTGGGTATGGCATTGTAGGGCATGGAGTCAGACATATCATAGAGCATACCAAAAGCTTAAATGTAAGCATAGAAAAAATTTGTGTAAAACAAAAAGACAAAGCTAGAGACTTGTCTATGGATCATTTTACTTTTGATAAAAATGATCTCTTGGATAACCCTAAGGTAAACCTTATAGTTGAAGTTATTGATGATGCTGATGCTGCCTATCATATCGTAACGGAAGCACTAAAAAAGGGCAAAAATGTCATTACCGCCAATAAAAAAATGGTCGCAGAGCATTTAGAAGAATTGATGCTATTGCAGTTTGAGACAGGTGCTCACTTACTATATGAGGCTTCTACAGGTGGGAGTATTCCTATCATACGAAACTTAGAAGAGTATTACGACAATGATTTATTACTTTCTGTACACGGCATACTCAATAGTTCTACAAACTATGTCTTGAGTAGATTGTTTGTGGACAACTTAGATTATGATATTGCCATCAAGCAGGCGCAAGACTTGGGCTATGCCGAAAGTAATCCCGATTTGGATATATGGGGATATGATGCGCTCTATAAGCTTATCATCATGGCGGCCCATGCCTATGGAGTTTTTGCCAAGCCTTCGCAAGTATTTAATCATGGCATACAAAATATTTCTACCTATGACATTCAGTATGCTAGAGAAAAAACGTGGAAGATCAAACAGATAGCTACGGTACGTAAATTAGATGACGATAGCATCACACTATTTGTTATGCCACAGTTTACAGATGAGGATGACTCTTTGAGTTATGTACATAATGAATATAACGGACTCTATGTAGAAGCAGCTTTCTCTGATAAGCAATTTTTTCAAGGAAAAGGGGCAGGAGCATACCCTACAGGTTCATGTGTCATCTCAGATATCTCTGCTAGTTCGTATGATTATAAATATGAATACAAAAAGTACCTGCAAAACAAAAATACTATTACCTATGCCAATGATATGGTGATGGAAGTTTACCTTCGTTATTATAGCAAGAGAAATTTAGCTTTGTTTGAGTTTGAGGAGATTTCGGCACGCTTTGAAAGCGAAGAATATAACTATGTGATAGGATTGATTAATCTCAATAAGCTAGTGGAGATGAAAGATCAAATAAATAAGGCGGATGTACTGTTGGTAAGTACAGGGAAATATTTTTAAGTTATTAACAGCTTAGCTATTTGCTAAGCTGTTAATCACGAATCGTTTAGTGTGCAGTCGCTATAAGTTTTATAGCTAAGCTTATATTATCTTCAATAATTCTATCTTTAGCTAGATCAGCAAAATAGTTTCCAGAACCATAGGTTACCCCAAATTTTGTTCTGTCAAACTCCAAAGTAGCGTTAGCTACTAGCTTACCTTCTTCAGAACTTAATGTATATGGAAACGAAGCTGCCTCAGTCTTCCCTTTGATGGTTAAGTTACCGCTGATTTTATCTGCTGTAGCTGTAGTAATCTCAAAACTAGCGTTAGGGAATTTGTCAACCTCGAAAAAATCGCCATTACTCAAATGCCCAACCAACTTGGCTTTTTTATCATCTGGTAAATCGGTGTTTTTCATTGAAGTCATATCTACATCAAATTTCCCTGCAATGATCATTCCTTCGGCTACGTCAATACTTCCAGATGCTATAGCTAAAGTACCTGTATGACTTTCACCAATGATTTTTTTTCCTTCCCAATTGATGATGCTTTCTGTTGTATTGATATCATAACTACCAGTAGCAACTTTCGATGCTACTGTTTCTGTTGCTACAGTAGTCTCTTCTGTTATTTCTGGTGCACTAGTTTGGCTACCGCCACAAGAAAATATTCCTGCTACCATTGTAGTTAAAGCTACTAATTTTACTTTTTTCATGATTGTTAACTTATAATTTAATTAGACTGAAAACAGTCTTTATCGACTTTAAGTAGGCAGACAAAAATAATTGTGGTTTAAAAAAACGAGGGATTTTAGTTCAGGTCAAGGCAGAAAGCAAAGCTTTAGCAAGCTAAAGCGCGTA
>WTJX01000053.1 GCA_011524675.1 Cytophagales bacterium | reverse complement strand
GCTAAAATACCGCTTTTACTACAAATCCATTGTCATTTGCAATAGCTTTCTTTAAGGTGATGCTCAGCCCTTTATCCGTTTGTTTCCATTGTATATTTTGTTCGTGCCCTAGTATCTTAATGTCTTTGACCTGCCCTATGCCTTGATGCCATGATTTGATGAAGATTTCTTGCGAAGAAGGCATCAGTGATATGGCGTATAGGTTGTTTTCTTTTTTGGTAAACCAAAACTCTTCTTGGCTAAACTTTTTGGTAAACCCTTTTTTCTCGCGGTGTCCTGTGCCTGCGATGGTGGTTTCTTCTATTCCTTCGTGGAATACATCCCATGCGCTGCTACCATAGATGGCTTCACCGTTGATCGCTAACCATTGTCCTATTTCTTTCAATCCTTCAGCACTTTTTTCGGGTACTTTTCCTGAGCCTTCTGGTCCTATGTTGAGGAGGTAGTTTCCGCCTTTGGAGGCGATGTCTATGAACCAAAACAATAGCTCTTTGGTGCTTTTCCAGTGATGGTCGTATGATTTGTAGCCCCAAGAGTTGTTGGTTGTACCACAAGTTTCCCATTGCTTCGCTCCTTTGCTTTGCTTTGAAGGGATGACATTGTCTCCAAAGTCCATATAGTCTCCAAAGTCCGCGCCTACCCTGCGGTTGAGCAATACAGAGGGGTTGATGTCATACACCATTTTGTAGAATTCAAAGGCTTGCTTTTCGTTGAGGAAACCTGTGCCGTCAAACCAAATGAGTTTGAGTTGCGGTAAGAGAGTGAGTAGTTCTCTTACTTGTGGCATAGCTTTGTTATCTATGTACTCTTGGTGTGTGTTTGGGCTAGAGTCCCACGTATTCTTACCATTGACATGTGTATATATACCAAGGGAATCGTTTCTTTTCTTGATGTTGGCATAGTTGCCATCGCTACCATGCGCCCAGTCGTTGCCATGTGAGTAATAGACCCCAAAGTCTAAACCTTCTGCAAGGCAAGCGTCATATAATTCTTTGAGAGCATCGGCATGATAGGGCGTAGCGTCTACCATGTCATAGTCTGAGCATTTGGAATCAAAAAGGGCAAAGCCGTCGTGATGCTTGGAGGTGATGACGACATATTTCATTCCTGCTTCTTTGGCTAGGCGTGCGATGACTTTGGCAAATGATGGATCTGGGTCAAAAGTTTGTGCTAGTTTTTTATATTCTTCGCGCGAAATCTTAAACTTAAACATCAACCACTCTGCTACTGAGGGACCGCCGTAAGGGGAGTCTTCCATCTTGACACCTTTCCATACACCTCCTGCTTGAGAGTAGAGTCCCCAATGTATAAACATGCCAAATTTTGCTTGGTTGAACCATGCCAAGGCTTCTTGTTTTGCCTTGGAGGTGTGCATTTCTTCCCATGCTTGCGTATACTTGCCGCTGCCAAAGTAGCTTTTGTGGTTTGGCACGAGACGTACTTCTGCAAAAGGAGCATCTGTCGTGATGCTGATGGAATGCGCTCCTACCGTTGCTATTGTGATTGGCTTTTTGAATTGGGCTACATTAGGACTTTGAGCATTGAGTTGGGTGGTGTACTTTTGCGTCAACTTTTGAGATTGTTTCTGCTCTTGATACGTCATCGTGGCAGTATAACTTGTTGCAATAGAGTCCTCAAATAGTAATTGAATGTCATATTTCATAGGTCGTTCGATCTCAAAAGTCCATTCGTAATGCCCTTCGGAGGTTTTTGCCTGCTTTTTGTCCAAGTGAAACCAGTATTTTGTAAGCTCATCTGCTTGCTTTGTTGCAGTAGGGCTTTCTTTTGTGTTGTCCTGCTGTTGGCAAGAAAATATTGATAGTACGAATAAGGTATATAGTATGTGTGTTTTTGAAAACATCTGTAAGAATTTAATTATTTACTTGTAAGCATTTAATAGCATAAGAGCTAACTGCTAAAGGCTAAAAGCTTTAGCTATAGAAAGTGTTTAGTAAAAATTCAAGGAAAGTTAAAACATAATACGTGCTTTGCCGAAATGTATAGATTTATTGATTTTTCCAGTCTAAGCGTGCTGTTTTATTTTTGATGTCTAGCCATACATCTACATGCTCAAAACTTCGAGTGTACACATAGCCTTCGCGCTTTGCATAGCCTTTTGGTTTGCCTAGTTTTTTTTGATACTGTGGAAATGTTTTGAGCCATACCGATGAGTCGTAGCCGTCTTTCTTTTTGTTGACACTATAACCGTCGTGTATGTAGAGGTAGCTATACTTTTCTGCGCAAACCAAGAAGATGGAGAGCAAATAATCTATACGTGCTTGGTTATTTGCTTCAGCTTTTTCTCTTCTGTCGTCTATGCCTTCTATCTTTCCTTCTACCTTTTCTTTTCCTAAGCCTAGAGACATGGCGATGATTTTACCTTCTCTGGCAGCTGTTTGTGCGGCGGTTATCCCTTTGGCAAGGTATTCTTCTGCGGTGAGTCCAAAGCCTTTGCTCTCAAAGCCCTCCAAGTAACTACCATCAAAATATTTGAGTAGGTTTAGCCCTGCATCTTTTTTGAATACTTCTTCTGGTCGTACACGCACGATGTTTGCCAAGAGGATGCTTTCTTTTCCTATGCTAGTATGCAGTTGGTTCATCATATCAAAATAGCCTGTTTGTATTTCTTTCATTTTGTCTATTCCTACTCTACCTCTAAAAAAATTGGAGAGTACTTTGATGTTGGCATCCATAAATAGACCGTCTATGCTTGGTTGACGTGCCATCTCGGTAGCATGTGCAAGCCAATAGTCTCTCACAGGCTTGCTCGATAAGTCAAAGAAAGGACTTTTGCCGTTGGACATGAATGTCTTTTTTCCGTCTTTGCCTAGAAGCAGTGCTTCGGGATGCTTTTTTAGGTATTCACTGTCTTTATTATACCCTCCCCAGTTGATGACTACATTTCTGTAATACAATACTTTGGCTGCTGGATTGACGGCTTTGATGGCTTTGGAAGCGGCGATACACCCTTGCTCTGTAGAGCCATAGGTTTTGTTTCCGTTTGACTTTTCTAGGGTGATGAGTGGGAACTGTGCTAGGTAGTTTAGTTCTTCTTCGGTATAGGCAGCTGACTTTCTCAGGTGCATGTA
>WTJX01000646.1 GCA_011524675.1 Cytophagales bacterium | reverse complement strand
GCATTAAAAAACTTATTAGTTTAAGGAATTTTCAATCACATTACTATCACGATGATAAAGTATTAGAGTTCCCTAAAGAATTACAAAACTTCATCTATTACAAATTAGCTTTTGCCAAAAGTAACTTACATTTGAGATACCCCAATTTCATAAATCATTATGAAAACTTGGAGCATGATGAAGTAACCATTGGAGAAAAAAAGGTAAAGGTAAAAGGCTTTGAGTATTTCACTTCGGACGGGAAAATAACTCCTGAAGGAAAAAACTTCTTTTTAAGCTTTTTCCTTGTCAAAGGTGAAATGAGCCGTTTTTTGGGTAAGCGAAGAGGATGTAAACGAAACGATGCGACAAAATACAAAGTAAAACACCACATTTTAAGTTTTTACTGCACCAAAGATAGCAGTAGCCGTTTTTTCTTGAAAGCAAAAGAAAACTTTGTAACTAAAAAAGGGGCATTAGAAAGACAGTCAAATAGTATTTTGAATTATCTCAAATCACAGCACATCGTTCATAAAAAATACTTACCCGAAACACCAAAACCTCAGATTGAGGACATCCCAAGTACCCAAGAAAAAAAAGAAAACGCAACAACAATAGAAAATAACGACCAATGGAAAGTGCGAAGACAAGATAAGTTTGCACAATTTATTATCCGTTACCTTATGGATTATCAAAAAATCAAAGATAATACTGTAAAGCAAAAAATATTTTGGTATGTGAAAGACTATACACAACAGGAAAAGGTAACGGAAAACAATACCCATAATAGAAAAGACAAGAGAAACTTTAGTAGAAAAAAACACTATAGAGCATTACACTTATGGGAGCATGAGTATAAACAAAACCATATCCCTGTCATTAAAAACGGTCATGTAAAATTTAAGATAGGTTTTGTAGATCCAAAGACTAAACATACTAAGGTTGAACCTTTTGTTTATGTTATGAACATAAAAGAGTTGAGAAACCTTACCTATTTTTTATTGAACTATGGGCAATTAACACGAATAATAGCACGAATAAGGAAATATGGAGACCAATACACAAGTGCCATGAATGACTTGGTCAAGCATAAAAAGATTGATTTTGAAAAATACCCTTATGCATTCCCAAAGAACGCAAAACAGAAACCACCACAAGGGTTGTCGTCTATGCACCTTAATATCTTAAACGAAGTGAATTTTGATATACAGGAGTATAGAAAACGGATTTCAAAAGCCATAGATCGACATATTACTTTATGTGATGTACACCTTTCAGAAGAATATATAGCAACAAACAACCGACACAGATTAAATAGGAATGCTTTAAAAGCTTTTCAATGGTTTATTACAAAATCTGAGGACAAACTTAGTCCTAGAGAAGTAGAAGAATTCAGTAAGTATATCTATCTAAAGGATGAATATCTAGCCAATAAGCTTTCTAAACATGCTCATGAGTCAATATTACAGAAGATCAATAAAAAGATAGAGAAAGCTAGCCATGAAGCGATAAAACTACTCAAAAGAAAAAATAGCTTTACAGAATATTATTTAGACATATTAACTCTTTATAAGCAGGCATTGCTCCATGAAAAAAAGCATCTAGAAATGCTACATATAGGGAGGCTACACAAGCTTTCTGGCAAGCTAGATGTGAGTTTACCAGGTATTGATGTTTCTAAAGATCGTTATAAGGATAGGTTTCAACAGTTACGTAAGACCATCAAAGCAAAGCCTATTTTGGTTAGAAATGGTTTTTTCAGATATATGTACGATGAAAACAACATACCCAACAAACCTATTGCTCAATGTGTCTTGCAAAATGAGAATTGGCAAAACACACTTATAGATGAATATTATCGTTTGGAAAATCAATATGATTACATCTTATGTGAAAGTATGCCCAACAATAAATTGATTGAAGGTTGGGAGGAGAAAGAAAAAAATGCGCTTAGAAGCCTTTTAAAAACTTGTTTTGAAAAAAAAGAAAATAATAAAAGCTTTACAGACTTAAAATCAAAAGAATATAACAAAGATAAAAGTATTCTTCTAGCAAGAAACACAGAAGACACCCTAAAAAAGGTTTTTAAAGAAAGTCTCAAACATGCACATGCTATAAGATCACTCTTAGCGGTAGTACAAACAAACTTTGAAGAGATAATTTCTAAGCCTGAGAATCATGTTAAAAAAAATAAAGATGTTAAAGGTAGCTCTATTTCATTAATAAAAGAACAACTGTACTTACGACTTGACACTAATACAATAGATGTGATTGGTAAAGACAAATGCTTAGATCATTTATATTATGCCTACAATTACTACCGTAAACTAAAAGACATCAAAAGTTATGATACGCTCTTAGCAGAAATATTTTTTCAGTACTTAGGGAAAGAAGGATTATTTGCAAAAGAAAACAAAGGGAATAGAAATATTAATTTGTACCAAGACATAGAATATGAACTGCCAATAAAAGGAAAGGAAGGAATAAAAATCCCTTACAAACATTTAGATGACCTTTCCACCTATTGGGTAAAGAATGACCTTTCTAAAGAAATTCAAAAAGGCAAGCTTAGTTTACTGTTTAGTGCTGACAATAAATACTATAATCATAAAATATGGTATAACGAAGATGAGCTACCCAACAAACAGGTTATCAATCGACTTTTGAATAAGATATGGGAGGAAAGTTATTGGTACATACTTAATTTTTTAAAAATAGAAAAACACATCATAGAATCTAATGATATAGAAGAACTCATTCAAAAGAGTATGGAAGGAGAGACAAAAGGCTTAAATAGAATTACACCGAGAGTGTTACTAGATAAGATTCAATTTAAAGAAGGAGATAATAGTAAAGAACAATGTATAGTTTTTAGAAATTGTGCTTTTCATGTTAATATCCCACTGAAAGAAAGGTATGATGAAGTACAAGAAAAGCTTTGTGATGCGCTTAAAATAAAACCAACAACATGGAAGACTATACAAGAAAGTAAAAATAAACAGGATGAAAAAAATGAACCTAAACAGAGGTAACAGTCTAAAAAAGAGCCAAAAACCTGTTCCTAAAAAGCCCTATTTTGTGGCTTAAGAGCTTAGAAAAGGCTATTTTCGTATG
>WTJX01000487.1 GCA_011524675.1 Cytophagales bacterium | reverse complement strand
CTAATCCATTAGAAATACATACTAGAGAACCACCTTTCATTTAGTCAACACCTTAAAGAACCAAGAACCCCACCTCCTTATCAAGTACCCCAAAGTACACTTTTTACTACGCTTTTCAGTTTCACTTCGATGCTTACAACACCTTTTAGCCCTTGTGATTCTCGAAGCAGACTGCATTAGGTAATCTGATTAGAGCCATAAAACTGCACCCTTAGCACGACACCCTCTGCTAGAGCCACCACCCTAAAGTTCTGAATATTCTCAAAGCCAATAATTTCGTAAGCATCTTGATGATACATTCCAAAGCCAGAACCCTTAGTAGGCACAGCACCATTCTCCTTCACCCTAGCTAATACAGCTCGGTCGTCAGCATCTACTTCATCATCACTTACTACCCTCTCAAAAACAATCATAGCAGCAACAGCCTTAACAGGAGGAGAAAGCAATTGCACATGGTCAAGCTCTAAAAAAACATCTTGATAGCCACCTTCACTTTCAGCAATACACTTTTGCCCCTCCTCCTTACTCATCACTCTGATAA
This sequence comes from Cytophagales bacterium, assembly GCA_011524675.1. Taxonomy (GTDB): domain Bacteria; phylum Bacteroidota; class Bacteroidia; order Cytophagales; family JAAEPT01; genus WTJX01. Next base: position 2,554 of record WTJX01000487.1, on the reverse strand, counting down.
GAGCCTCCAAATAGTCCAAGCTTTGCACATAATTATTAAGAGGATAAGGATTAGGTTTTAAATTGCGATACATACTACGATGAATTTATGATACGATGATGTGAAAAATGATAAAAGGAAAGCACCTAAGAAGCAAAAGGGTTAAACGGAGGTCTATTACCAGCAGGGTAACCCCAAGTAATGTTCTGCCTTTTCTTCTCGTCTATATCCAAATGAATAAAATTACTCCCCACGCCAATACGTTTAAACCCAATAGCCTTAGCCGTGTAAGCAATCTTTCTTTGAATCTCAAGCGTAGACGCATGTATATCCACCGCTTGACACAGAGGGATAAGATGTGAAGAGTTTTTAACACCACCCACCCTAGCATTATGCGCAGGGCTTCTAGCACCAGAATTGATCCATTTGAAGATAGGCAGTTGCGTTTCCTTTTCTAAAGCAATCAACATCCGAATCAAACGCCTATCCATACAGTCCCCAGAGCCTGGTATATCCTTACTATCAAACAAACGATAATTAATATGTAACACCTTCCTTTTATTCCTCCATAAGTAATAGCCCATACCACCCACAAACACAATAGCAAAAGAAATAAAGAGATAACGGTAAGGGTGAGACAAATTACTATTCATAGACATAAAGGTTAATTGTTTGCGGTAGAACTATCCCTTTTGACACGGACACTTCCTTGTTTCATTTTGTTTGTTTTGGTAATAATCACGCATTTTAATGATACCATACGCAATATTAATCACCAACGAAACACCAAAAAGTACACTAAGCGTTTGATTGTTTTTTAACATAGAGAAAAGAGTTAAAAGGTTTTTTCAGTAATAAAATAATAGAAGTAAACAAAAGCATCGTTCGTAAGCGATGTTTCAAGCGTAAGCCTTATTTCAGCCTTATCATCAGGCGACCAGTCTTTCAGTTCCAAGGCCTGAAGCATCATATTCGACAGCCCATCAATCGCTATAGAAGCATAGCCAATATGCCAATCACGTACCTCCGCAGAAACCCTTTTGAGCACCACCTCCGCTTTAAAGTCCCCAATCGGATTAAGCAAAGCAGCATTCAATACTATACTTTCTTTTCCAAAATACATTTTTAAAATCTTAGTAGGCTCATCTAGCGGATCATCACCCACCTTATTAAACCGACCTAAAATACTAATCTTGAAGTTCGATATGTTTCGATCTTCCAGTTTGACAAAGAAGCTATGCATCTCCTGCTCCACATTCGGTTCAAGCACATAAGGCGGATATTTGTCCTCCATCGAAGCAATGACAGCATCAATCGTCATATTTTCTTTCAACAGATCAGGTGCATTCGCACGGATCATTTCAGTTGTAGCAGCAGCCGTCATCGCCTTAGTACTATCCGTCCCACTAGCCACATCCTCCGCATTGACCAAGGGTATGATGCCTGCGTCAAGCTCAGAAGCAAGCGCAAAAAAAGGATCACTTTGATAACCACTCATATTGGTAAGTTTTAGTTAATAGAAAGACTTACAAAAAGCTTTTATAGCCCTTTTTGCACCAAGGCACTCACACATTTCACCGTAATGTAAGTAGCAAAAAAGAACAACGAAGCCCTTAGCAAAGTCGAATTAGTCAAGGTAACTGTAACCTCCGTTTTCAAGCCCTCCTCATCAATCAAGTTGTCAAGCAACTGCTGAAGTTTACCTTTCGGTTTAGTATTATTCATAGTAGTAACATTTAGTATCTTAAGTATTTTTGGACGACTACTTACATTCAAATAACAAAATAGAGTTAACGTACCATCAACTGTTGATGTACATGATTCCCCATCTTATATTTATTAAAAAGAGCCTCACTCACCAGCTCCGTTTTAAGGTGCTTCTTCACTTGTGCCAGTGTCGATTCGTCAAACACCTTACTCACTTTAGCCACCAAGCCATAGTTTCGCAATAGCCATACCTGCAAGCGTTCAACATATTTACCCTTGCTTCCAAGTCTCAAAGGGAAACCATCGGTAACGGCATCATTCTTTACACTTAGAACTACATCATCCTCCCTAGTATCATCTTTCTCCCTCTCCACTTTCACAGCAACAGGAGAAGACATCGTTTCAACATCAACACTCGCTACATCTTCTTCAATCTCAAAAACGTCCGAGTCTGTTTCATCCTCATTTTTTTGAGCAACGACATCCTTTTCAGCAAGCTTCTTTTGCTCTTCCTTTTGTTGCCTTTTCGCTTGCATCATAGCCTCAATCTCCTCATTAGAAAAACTATGCTTTATCAACTTGCTAGTAGTAGCTACCTTAGGAGCTTCCTTAACCTGTACCTCCTCAACGACATCCGCTATCACCTCATTAGCTTGATCTTCTTCACTAGATACATCAGAAAGTTCAGGCAAAACCATCGGCAGAACATCGCTAACCTTAGCCACGCTTACAGGAACAGTCAATTCTTCTTGATCCAGTTGATGCTCCGAAACAATAGCTTTAGCAGGCATAGCCTTAACTACTTTAGCCTTTTCTACCGCCTTAGCCTCTTTAAGTTCAGACAATAGTTTTTCAATCTCAATCCTTC
>WTJX01000234.1 GCA_011524675.1 Cytophagales bacterium | reverse complement strand
CTTTTCATGGAGTTCAGTTGATAAGCTTTGAGTCATGCGAAGATACCAAAAATTTTCTTATTTTCCATCTCAATAGACATATGATAAGCGATGCAACTATGAGAAATAAAACCATCTTTTATCTTACGTAAATTTCAAGCTCGCAAGCTACTTTACAAAGGGAGAAATTGTGATTTCACTCTAGTTCTACTTTACGAAGTTAACCCTAGAAATAAAACCTGACAGGTGTTTATGCTTTAAATAGACTCTTACTCATACTGTCTGGCTGTTTTTTTAACGCAAACCTGTCAGGTTTTGGTGATAATACCTATCATCGTAAAGTAGAACTAGTATAAGCTTTCAATGCAACGAGGTATATGAGCAAGGTGTTAACGTATTAGGCTATTCTGCTGGTGAATTATTGCCCGTGCTTTATCGTATATCATATACTCTTTCTTCAAAAGATTAATGGTTTCTTTTTTTTCTGATTCACTTATGTAGGCTTTTGTAGCATTGTTTACTTTGAATACCGGTGTTTTTTTCCAATGTAATACGTTGGAAAGTCTTTCTAAATCTTGATTATAGTTTTCTAGAAGGCTTTGCAAAACCATTTTTTGCACTTATTCTGCGTTATACAAGATTTTAAAATCCTCATTTACACTCAGTAAACTGCGGTTTTAAACTATTGAAAGCCTTGACTAAGCGCAAAACCTTAGTTATGCAAAGCCTTCTTTCAATGGTAATAAGACATAGTTTGAGTCATCTGAAAACAGTTCCTTTCTTACAAATGAACTGTTTTTCACTTTCTTTGCTTGTGAGAGATATGTTTTCATAGCTATTTTACTCTGATAATGTAAGCTAAGACATAATAAGCTGGGCGGTTTTCGTGCGTTGCGCTACTACCACGTGTAGAACTTTGATAAAGGTTAGCTTCTTCAGGAACAGTATGAAAAACATAAGAAAACTTATCTTCCCATGAAGGTCCACCTACGTTTGCTGCTCTTGCGATATATTTTTCATCTAAAACTAAATTACTCGACGAGCCAGTATATACAGCAGCCCTATACAAGTGATGAAAATGTTCAGGCATTTCAGCCTCGGAAAGGGCATATACATCTTTACCTCCTGTATTGCCTAGCAAGCCATAATTGATTTGTTTGTTGGTGGCATTGGCAGGTGCTTGGTCGTTGGTTTCATCATAGCCGACAATAAACCTGCCTCTCAAGTCGGGTACATTACCCTGATAAGTAGCATCTACCATGGCAGGAGAGCCATCGCACAGCATCCAACCTTCGGCTTCTAGCTGTAGTTTGGTAGGCATATCTATGACACCGCCTCCCGAAGGACTCCACATCAATACTGTCCCGATAGGGCAAGCGCCATAGCCTTGCAGTAGGGTCTTAGCAGTAGTACCTATGGTATCTGCATGAATAGAAGTAGCTGTGATATGTTTGTTCACCTCCAAACTATCTGCAATGGAAGTGTTTCCATTGACTTGCAAGCTACTTTTATCGTATTCATTCACGCTTGCTATCCCTATGGCGAGTTTATCTCTAAAAATACCGTCTCCATTGACTTCAAACTTAGCCGTGGGGGCAATGGTCAAGTCGGTAAAGCCTATCCCTACATTACCATTGAAAATGGTATCTAATACTAAGTTTCTATTGATAAAGACAGTAGTAGGATTGCAGTCTGCACATGTTTTGGTGGTGTATTGTGTTCTAAAGGGACTCATGACTTGCCAGCCTCTTTGTTTATCTTCATCACTACTACCTCCCCCTATTGCGGTATAGGCTAGGTTTGGGAAGCTAGGCCCTACTACACTGCCTATCTCTGAATGATAAAAATAAAAATGCTGTTGTGTGGTATCATATACTAGCATACTTTTTTGAGGTTCACCTAGCCCTATGATATCAGCATTTCCCCCTACTAGCATTAGCCTTCTAGTTTCTGTATCCATACGAGGCAGAAGCACTCCCCCTCCTTTGCCTGCCCAAGAACGGATATCCATAATGGATTTGCTATCTGGTGTGTATGTATTTACTCCTAGTTGCCCAAAGGTCAATTGGCACGAAGCACTAAGTAGTAGTAAGAAAAGCTTTTTCATCTGTGTGTTCTTTTTTGTTATGATACAAAGGTATAAAAAAGAAGTAAGAGATCGTTAATTAGCGTTGAGTTTTGAGTTATGGATTATGAGTTATGGGTGATGAGTTTGGTTGGTGGCTGTGGGGATTGGGAATGTAGAGCATCATTGAAAAGTACAAGGTATGAGGTACTAAGTACAACGATTTCAACTAACGATTGAGCGATTGACTATTTACGGTTTTAAACGTAGAGACGTATTGACGTAGAGACCTAAAGACCTGAAGGGCAGGATTTTATTCCACGAAAGTGGCTTTAACTTAATGAATAATTAATGATGAAGAATTAATAATGGGAGCTAAGTAGTGATTAACGATTAGAGATTAGTTATGAGTTATGGGTGATGAGTTTGGTTGGTGGTAGTGAGGGTTGGGAGGATAGAGCATTATTAAAAAGCACAAGGTACGAGGTACAACGTACAACGATTTCAACTGGCGAATGAGCGATTGACTATTTACGATTTTAAACGTACAGACCTAAAAGACGGAAAAACAAACAAAAATAAAAACTTTTTTTAATCAAACTAAATCATCTTTATACCACTATAATGATATTTAATGATAAAAAAACAATATCTTTTCTACATAAAAACACCAACACTTTTTACAGTATACAAACTTCTTTTATTTTTTTTTGTCCATGCGGTTACCTTTTCATAGCTAAAGGTATCTACTAGTACATAACACCTAACATAGCTTGATTCATAACATCTAACAACAATTATTTCTTCAAGCAAAAATTAAAAGCCTCCTGCCTAGGAGGCTTTTTTTATTTCCCCATACGCTAACTTCTTTCACCTCAAAAACACTCCCCTCTATCAAAGTTATCCATAACAACAACCATCTTGTCATATGCGTCTGATATTCATTAGTAAAAACATGGTGTCAGTTCAGCAAATCGTGTGTTGTGTTTTTGCTTTTCTTGATTTTTCTCTACAAACTTTCTTTCTTCAAACAAACACCTTTCAAAAGAAAAA
>WTJX01000372.1 GCA_011524675.1 Cytophagales bacterium | reverse complement strand
CTGAACTAAAACCACTCATTTTTTAAAACACAATTATTTTTGTCTGCCTACTTAGTGGTTAACGATTAATAAAAAGTTCATTGCTCAAAGCGCAAGTCGCAAAGCTGTTTAGAATTATGAGTGATTAGTGTTTAACTTTTTACTTTATACTATTGACTTAGTACTATAAAGCGAAGCTTTCATCTTTTACATGGGATCTACATCTATGACTATTTGTGAACTGGCGAGCTTCTTTATTTTTTTTACTTTTTCGATGCTTTGTTTGATTGCTTTTTTGTAAGATACTGTTCTAGCGTCATTTCTCCTTATCTTTAGCAAAATCTCATTTAAATAATAATTTCTGATTTTTCCAATAAGCGGTTCTTCTGGTCCTAATACAAACCTTTCTGGGTAAACCTTTTTGAGTTCTTTTGCCAATTGTTGGGCTGAGTAGGCTCCTATTCCTTTGTCTTTGTTTTTGACAGTAAGCCGTATGATCCTAAAAAATGGAGGATAATGAAATGTTTTTCTTTCGGTTAATTCTGTTTGGTAAAAAGAGTTAAAATCATGTTTTATTACCATAGAAAAAAGAGACAGTTTGGGGTCGTTTGTTTGTATGATTACTTTTCCTGCTTTTTCTTTTCTTCCAGCCCTACCACTTACTTGTGTAAGTAGTTGGAATGTTCTTTCTCTTGATCTAAAATCGGGGTGAAATAGCATATGATCTACTCCAAGGACACCTACCAAGCTTACATTGTCAAAATCTAGCCCTTTGGTTACCATCTGAGTACCTACCAATACGTTTACCTTTTGTTCTTCAAAATCTTGAATGATCTCTTCATAGCTATGTTTTTTTCGTGTAGTGTCAAGGTCCATTCTACTGATTTTTGCTTCTGGAAACCTCAACTTTATGTCGTCTTCTATTTTTTCTGTCCCTTGACCTACCGTATGTACTTCATGAGAACCACAAGAAGAGCATTTGCGCGGGACATCTTGCTTATAGCCACAGTAGTGGCAACGTAGCTCTTGATGGTATTGATGATAGGTAAGGCTTACCGAACAACGTACACATTTGGGGATATGTTGACAATGGTTGCACATCAAAAAGGGGGAATAGCCTCTTCTATTTTGAAATAAAATAATCTGCTCGCTTTTGTCTAGTCGGTTTTGGATATGACTAAGTAGTACTTTACTATATTGGTTTCCTTTGCCAAAGTAATGTGTCTTTGTCAATTCAATCTTGGGTAGGACGGCATTACCATAGCGTTGCATCAGAGGGATATAACTCCATTTATTTTGTATTTTACTTAAAAAATAACTTTCTGTAGAAGGAGTTGCTGAGCCTAATAATACCTTGGCATGGTGCATTTGTCCTAAGACTAAGGCTGTGTCTCTGGCATTATAGCGAGGGTTGGGGTCGTATTGTTTGTAGGAGCTGTCGTGTTCTTCATCCACGATGATAAGCCCCAACTGACTGAAGGGTAGAAAGATAGAGGAGCGTACACCTACAATGACATCAAATTTGTTTTCTACTATTCCTTGCCATACTTCTACTCTTTCATTGTCCGAAAAACGAGAGTGATATACGGCCATTTTACTGCCAAAATGAACACGTAATCTTTTGACGATCTGTGTGGTAAGGGCTATTTCTGGAAGCATAAGCAATACCGTTTGTCCCGAGCTGATGACTTCTTGAATAAGAGAAATATAGATCGCTGTCTTTCCGCTTCCTGTGATGCCATGCAGTAAGGCGGTTTTTTCTGCCTCAAAAGAGGCGATGATTTTTTCTTTTGCTTGTGTTTGTTCTTCGCTTAACTTTATGTTTTTATCTTCTTGGACATAGCTTTCCAAGCGTGAAATAGGAACTTCAAATTCTTCAAAAACGTTGTTTTTTACTAGGGTGAGCAGTGAAGATTTAGAAATGTTTTCTTTTTGAAGCACTGTTTTTAGTATTCCCTTATCATTAACTTCTAGCTTGCACAGTTTGAGATAGTTTAAGAGAACGTCTATTTGTTTTTGTTTCTTGCCCAATGCTTCAAATAACTGATTAAGGCTTTCTTCGGTGGTGTATTGTCTTGATAACCTTATTTTCTTGACGAGCTTAGGTTTATATTTTTCATTTATCTTTTCTAAAATGAGTATGATGTGCCTGTTTGCTAAGGACCGTATGATTTTATAGACGTTTTTTACGCCCAGCAGTTGGCTTACTTGTTGGTAGTCAAGGGTATCTTCTTGTTTGAGTGCATTGACGATATAGCCTTCTTTTTCTGTTAAGGTGATGTCTGTTATTTCAATGTCGGGATTGAGCTGTATGATGGACTCGCTGCTTAGCTTTAAACCAGAAGGAAGCGCCGCCTTGAGTACTTCTCCTTCTGTACATAAGTAATAGTTGGCTACCCATTCAAAGAGTTTAAGTTGGCTAGACAAAACGATGGCTTGGCTGTCTAGTATGTCTAAGATATACTTTGCCTCATATTCTTTTGGTGGTGTTTGGTGTATAGAAAAAATAATCCCTGTGATTACTTTTTGCTTTCCAAAGGGTACTAGTACTCTTCTCCCAACCTCTATATATTCGTTATGCTCTTGCATAACTCTGTAGGTAAACTTTCCGTCAACAGCTACAGGGAGAAGGACATCACAAAAAAAAGTTTCCAATAGTATAAAAGTTAGTGTAATGGTTAAATAGTACTCCTTCGGTAAACCACTTTAAGCCTTCCCCGCATACTGGCTCGTTGCTAAAAACAGACTAAGGTCTATTTTCTTAACGCTTCCGCCCTCCTTGATTCTTTACTAAGTACTTTCTGTGGCTAAAGCTTTTAGCGATTAGCTTTTATTTTAATAAAAATGAATAGCATATCGTTTAAAAAAGCTAAAACTTAACAGCCAAAAGCTCATGAGAGTAAATACGTAGCTTACCGAATACTTATGCTAAATATAGTGGAACAAAACTTATTTTACCTTACAATCATAAGAGTTTTCATCAAAATCTATCAAGCTTTCTTTACTAAAGTTTTTAGATCTTAGCACTTATTTTAAAAGAAGGCTTTACAAAGCCTTCTAAAAATATAGTAGATAAGAAGCTAGTTTACATTAAAATTCGATTATTCGGGTTTTTACA
>WTJX01000290.1 GCA_011524675.1 Cytophagales bacterium | reverse complement strand
CTTAAAGTATCATTCTTTAGAATGAGTTTTTGAAAATAATTAGTAATAAAAAAAGGAAAAGTTAATAAACCGCTTTTTAAAAATGCCATCTGATTTTCATTATGATGAAGCAGTAGCATTATTGGGGTATTTCGACTTTTACCCAGTTAAAAAGGGAAAGACTTCGGGCTCTAGAGTAAAGTTCGAAAATGAAGAAAGAACACCTATTATGATGCATAAACCCCACCCAAGTGGAATTATGAAAAAATATCAATTAAAGCAAATTAAAGAATTATTAGAACTATGAAATATTTAGATTACGAAGGTTATACTGGCAGTATTGAATATAGTACAGAAGATAATTTACTATTCGGAAAAGTAATAGGTATCAAAGGCTTATTATCTTATGAAGGAGAGACGGGAAAAGAATTAGAAGAAGATTTTAAATCCGTTATTGATGAATATTTAGCAGATTGTAAATCAAAAGAAATTGTTCCTGAAAGGCCATTTAAAGGCAGCTTTAATGTACGAATACCTGCAAAACTACACAGAAAAGCAGCATTATTAGCAATGGAAACAAAGACATCTTTAAATAATTTAGTAACAGAATCTATCCGTTCAAGAGTGATGAAAGAAAATTTTTAACTATAACGATGCAAACAAAAGCTAGGGCTGAGACAGAATATAACATACTCTTACCTACAAAGCCTTCTATGATTCATCCATTCACCTGAAAAGTAAATTGAAAGTCGTATTATGTGTGATGCTTAAAAGAGCAAGATTTTATTCCACGAAAGTGGCAAAAAGATTAAGGATAAATGATTAAAGATTAAAGAGAAAAGTAGTGTAAATTGAGAGAGTAGTACTTTATTGAAAAGTACAAGGTATAAGGTACAAAGTACGACGATTTTGATTGACTATGAACGATTTAGAAGCAGTGATTAATTGAATTATAGGTAATGAAAAAATGAAGGAGGGTAGTGCTTGGTAATTAACGATTTGTATTAAATAAGCTTTGTACTTTGTACCTATGACTTAGTACTCTAAGGAGAAATGCGTTAAGAAAACAGACCTTAATTTGTTTTTGGTGATGAGCCAATATGTACAGTGGTATTAAAATAATGAAAGACTTTTTTTAAAAAAAGAATATAAATCGTTTTGATTCACAATTAAGTTATTGTAGCTTATAAAGCTTATGGACTTGTTGTTTACTAGATAACCTAATTGTACAATTGTTTTTCCATACATGAGACCCACACGGTGAAGGCGAAAAAACAAAGGTTAAGGTAATTCTCGACACACAGGGACATGATAAAAGAACGCAAACCTCATGTCGGCTTTTTTCAACTTGAACACAAGAGTACATGAACACTTGAACACTTGAACACATTATAAAAACATCTAAAATCATTTATCCCTTGCGAAAGCTTTATATCATATCTTTTTTATGGTTGAGCATAGGTACTGTTGACCTCTTAGCTCAATCTCTCTCTCCTAAAGACGAGTTTTTATTGGCTAGAGAATACGCAGCAAATAACGAACTGGAAAAAGCAAAATCTATTTTGGAAAAACTATCCAAAAAACAAGAGCATACTGAGATGATTTATACGGCTTACCTCAATGTCTTGGATGGGTTGCAGCTATATGAAGAAAAAAGCAAGTATCTCAAAAAACTCAACAAAAAATACCCTACCAATTATAAATACTTTATTGATTATAACCTTGAGGCTTTTCAAAACCCAAAAGAAGAAAGTGGATTGATAAAGGAACTGCAAGGGATGTCTAGTAACAATCCGAATCATAGCTTAGAAGTAGGAAACTACCTCATCATAAGGCAACTGCATAGCAGTAGTGCAAACTATCTAGAGAGGCAAAGGCAAAAATTTGGTAGGGAAGATTTGTTTACCATGGAACTAGCTATGCTCAACAAGCTACAAGGAAATAAGGAAAAGTATTATCATGAGTTGATGGTTCATTTGAAGTATCACGTAACTGGCGTAAAGGAAGTAGAACAAGAATTGCAAGAGGAGGTAGTGTCTTCTAATACTGAAGTATTAGAAAAGAAGGTTTATAGCTTTCTTCAGAAGTACCCTCAAAGTACTGCCTACCCAGAACTACTAGTATGGTATTACCTCCAGAAAAAAGACTATGCGCTAGCATTCATGCAAGCAAAAGCACTAGACAAGCGTTTTTCTAGACAAAATAGTATCATTAGTATCAACACGAATAAACTAGTAAGCTGTACTAGTGTGGCACAGGCGGCTCGTCTTTCTCAAAAGTATCCCGATGCCATCAAAATATATGAATATATAGTAGAAAATACGTCGAACTATTTTTCTAAACTAGAGGCTCAAAACGACTTGATAGACTGTAAAAATGAGATGATACAATCTGTCTATCCTATAGATACTACTGCCGTAAGATCTTTGATTGGTGACTACGAAAAACTCATCAACAGTAGAATATCGGTAAACAAAAAAGTAGATATTTACCGAAAGATAGCCAAATTACACGGCTATTACCTTCATGATTTGGTTACTGCGGAGAAAATATTGCTAGAAGCAGACAAACAAGGATCTGCCTCGCCAAGGACTAGAGCAAAAAGTAAGATTGAGCTTGCAGACATTTACTTACTCAAAGACGAACCGTGGGAATCTACCCTGCTCTACTATCAAGCAGAAAAACTAGCCAAAGAAGAAGACATAGGACACCAAGCAAAGCTCAAAAACGCCAAACTATCGTACTATCAATCAGATTTTAATTTGGCAAAAGAAAGACTAGACATATTGAAGCGTGCTACTTCACGCAAGATATCTAACGATGCCATAGACCTTTCCTTATTGATTCAGAACAATCTTTTTGAAGATAGTACGGGCAATGCTTTGGGTGCTTATGCTGCTGCGGAGCTATTGGTGTTTCAGAATAGGTATGACGATGCGGAAGAGAAAATGGATAGTCTAGCAGAAATAACTGAGGCACAGTTTCTTATGGACGAAATCTTATGGTTACGCTCTGACATTAACCTCAAAAAAAATGAGTTTTCTAAAGCCGCAGCAAATCTTGAAATACTTATTTCCGTATATGATAACAGAGCCTTGGAAGACGATGCCATTTTTCGCTTGGCAAACTTGTATCAATATCATCTAAATCAAGAAGAAAAAGCCAAAAACCTCTACCAAAAGATACTACTGGAATATCCAGAAAGTTTGTATGCTGCTGAGGCTAGAAAAAGATTCCGTAACATCAGAGGTGATAAAGTAAACTAGCTTCTTCTCTATCATAATTATTTTTGTCCACCTACTTAGTCCAGACGCTATGGACTATAAAACCTTTAAAACAAAACACATATGCAAGTAAACAGAGTATTTGACTTTCTTCAATATCAACTAGAAAACAATCCTAAACAAGATACTTTAGCCAGTAAAATTAATGGCAAGTGGGAGACTTGGAGTATAGATAAGGTCATAGATACTGTCAATAGTTTGAGCATAGGTTTTTTGAAAAAGGGAATAACGGCAGGAGATAAGGTAGCCATTATCTCTATGAACCGTCCAGAATGGAACCTTATAGATTTTGCTCTTCAGCAGATAGGCGCTGTCAGTGTACCTATGTACCCTACCATTACGATCAAAGACTACAGCTACATCCTCAAAGATTCTGAATGTAAATCTATTTTTGTCGCCAATGAAGATCTTTTTGAAAAAGCTACAACAGCCGCGGCAGAGCAAACACAAAACATCAGCATTTATACCTTTGACCATGTGGAAAACGCCCATCATTGGACAGAAATGCAAGAGCCTACTAGCATTGGAACACTACAAGAGATAGAAAGCTGCAAAGCGAAGGTAAAGCCCGAAGACTTAATGACCATTATCTATACCTCTGGTACTACGGGCGACCCAAAAGGGGTAATGATTTCTCATCAAAACATTGTAAGCAATGTCATTGCTTCACAACCGCTACTCCCAACATTGGGCAATGATGCCAAGGCGCTGAGCTTTCTTCCTCTCTGTCATGTGTATGAACGTATGCTTTCTACCTTATACTTATCTACTGGCATCAGCATCTATTATGCTGAAAGCATGGAAACGATAGGTGATAACCTCAAAGAAGTAAAACCTGTGGTCTTTACTACCGTACCGCGTTTGCTGGAAAAAGTATATGACAAAATCTACGCTAAAGGAAACGAAGCAAAGGGAATCAAAAAGTCTCTTTTCTTTTGGGCGTTGAAACTAGGAATGATATTTAGGGTAGAGCAAGACAATGGTTTTTGGTATAATATGCAGCTATCTCTCGCCAACAAAATCATATTTTCTAAATGGAGGGAAGCACTAGGAGGCAATGTCGCCCTTATCATATCGGGCAGTGCAGCCTTACAACCTAGGCTTTCCAGAATATTTTGGGCGGCACAGATTAGAGTACTAGAAGGTTATGGACTTACAGAAACATCTCCTACCATCAGTGTGAATCGTCCCAACCTCAAAGAGTGTAAGTTTGGTACGGTAGGTCCTATGATTGATGGTGTAGAAGTAAAGATAGCTGCTGGAGATGAAGACCCTAATGAAGGTGAAATACTAGTCAAAGGACCAAACGTCATGATGGGTTATTACAAAAAACCTGAAAAAACAGCAGAAGTAATCAAAGACGGTTGGTTTCATACAGGCGATATCGGAAGAATAGTGGATGACAAATACCTCAAGATTACTGGAAGAAAGAAAGAAATATTCAAAACTTCTGGAGGTAAATATATATCTCCAGGGCTAATAGAAAACAAGTTCAAAGAATCTATACTCATAGAGCAGGTGATGGTTATAGGAGAGTTTAAGCGTTTTGCATCTGCCCTTGTTGTACCATCTTTTGAAAACTTGCGTGTTTGGTGTGAAGAGAATGAAATCACCTATACTACTGATGAGGAGATGGTTTGTCATGAACGTGTAGTAGCAAAGTATGAAGCAGAGAAAGAACGATTCAATGAGCATTTTGCGCGTCATGAGCAGATAAAACAAATACGCTTGATGCCAAAGGCATGGTCTGTACTTACAGGCGAACTAACCCCTACGCTCAAATGCAAGCGTAAAAATATTCTCAAAAACTGTGAAAGCATCATAAATGATATCTACGAACAAGACTATGGAATGAAGTAGGCGATACTTACCCGTGTCATTCTATAGAGACGAAAATCAAAGTGTCTTGTAATTATTAAAAAAGACATAAGACGAAAGAAATTAGATCTCTTTGTCTTATGTTTCTCCCTGTCAGTGAGAAAAGCACTAAAACAAGGGACAAACTTTTGTCATTTGTGATTTGATCTTTGTAATTTCGTTATTCTCCTTTATAACCCTTCAACAACAATATGTCAACAACAGAATCGTCATCGCTCTATGACCATTTAGAGGAAATGAGTACCGCTGAGATACTAACAAACATCAATCAAGAAGATCAAAAGGTATCATTAGCTATACAAGCAGCGTTACCTCAAATAGAACAACTGGTAGAAGCCATTTTGCCAAAAATGCAGCTAGGAGGGCGGCTGTTCTACATAGGCGCAGGGACTAGTGGCAGGCTAGGCATTGTAGATGCTTCTGAATGTCCACCTACCTTTGGCGTAGATCATAATACGGTCATAGGATTGATAGCAGGAGGAGATACTGCCATCAGAAAAGCCGTAGAGTTTGCCGAAGATGACCCCGAGCAGGCGTGGAAAGATTTAGAAAAACATCAGATAGATGCTCTAGACTCTGTGATAGGCATAGCAGCCTCTGGAAGGACACCTTACGTCATAGGTGGTGTTGAGAAAGCAAAGAAGAAAGGATGTATTACAGGATGTATTGTTTGCAACAATGACAGTGCACTTGCAGCAGCAGTCACATACCCTGTAGAGGTCATAGTAGGACCAGAGTTTGTAACAGGTAGTACGCGCATGAAGGCAGGTACAGCACAAAAGCTAGTACTCAACATGATTTCTACTTCCCTCATGATACGACTGGGCAAAGTAAAAGGTAATAAAATGGTGGATATGCAGCTATCGAACAAAAAGCTTGTAGAGAGAGGAACGAACTACATCCTTGATGCACTGAACATATCCAAGGAAGAAGCCAAAGAACTATTATTGACACACAAAAGTGTAAGAAAAGCTATAGATAGCTATATTAACCATAAGTAGTCGTCCAAAAATACTTATGATAAAAAACGGCTATTTTAATTCATCTCATCGAAGTGATTTAAACTTTTATGTTTGAAGCGAAAAATCTAGATTTTTTACCTGATTGAAAGCTAATTTTCTTTGCATAGCCGAGCTATGGAATTAAAATTAGGTGAAAAGCAGGTGAAAAAGCTTATTTTGTAGCCAATCATTAAAAGTTAAAACCACTTTGTACCTAGAAATACGCGCTTTAGCTTGCTAAAACTTTGCTTTCTGCCTTGACCTGAACTAAAATCATTCGTTTTTTAAAGCACAATTATTTTTGTCCGCCTACTTAATAGATAAAAAGCTAGTTTACATTAAAATTCGATTATTAGGGTTTTTACAAAAGTATGTATTAAGTACAAGGCGCAAAGTACGAAGTACAAAGAATACTTTCTTTTAAGTTGTTTAAATACTTAAAAGTCAGTACACTATCTTTTTTAAATGCTTTCTTTATCGTGGTACTTGGTACTTTATACTTCGTACTATTCAACGGGAATTTAGTTATGCAAAGCCTTGTACTATTTACTATAAGGAACGTACCAACCTTCGGTGTGTATTTCTTTGAGCTCAGGGGCATGTTTTTGCAATTGTTCAAAGGCAGAAAAGTCAGTATCAAAGAAAGATGCGTCCCCCAAATCTGAATTAGTGATTTGTATCAATTGCTTTGGATGTTGCTTTTTTTCCTTTGTAGTTCTCAAACCATGACATGTTATTTTACCATTGTTGGTAAAGTGATCAAAGACAAGCTCTTCGCAAGATACTTGATACATCAGTATGCTTCTACCCGTTTCTAGTGTTCCTTTAAATGTCAAACGATTGATAGGCAAGTACCTCAGCTTTATATCAAAAAGGATGGAGTCTTCTACATGAAACTCTTGCATGAGGAACATTTTTTCTTTTGCTTCACCGTCTATGATAAGCCCTTCGTCTATGGATGCTTCCCAAATGCTAAATGATTGTTTAAAGATGCCTCCAAGAACTACCAACGAGCTTTCAAATGTGCCCCCCCACATGCCAAAGCATTTTTCAAATACGCCTCCCGTGATTCTAAAGTTCTTTTCGAAATAACCTCCAGATATTTTAAAGTCTTCTTCAAACGTGCCTCCTTCTATTCTGAAAGTATTTTCAAAGAAGCCTCCCCAAATGCTTACATCCTTACCAAACGTACCTCCCGTGATTCTTACCGTTTCTTCAAAAGTACCTCCCAATATCTTGAAGCAATCTTCAAACGTACCTCCTTCTATTCTAAAGGTTTTCTCAAATATACCTTTCCAAATTCTAAATTCTTGCTCAAATGTACCTCCTGCTATCTTAAAATTATGCTCAAATGTACCTCCTGCAAGCCAAAATTCTTTGAGAAATGTACCATCGTAAATGCAAAAGTCTTTTTGAAAACAGCCACCCCATATACCAAAAGCTTTCTGAAAGATACAGTTTTTGTGGATTCTAAAGCTTTCTTCAAAGATACCTCCTTCTATTCTGATAGGGTATCTAAAAGTTTCTCCTTCTTTGATGATTACTTTGGAAACTACAACTATGTTATTGACAATAATTGAGTCCCGAAAGTTTTTCTCAAAGGCAAAACGTTGACCAGATTCGTCTTTTACAGTCTTTCCTTGTAAAGCTTGTACAAAGGCATTGCCTTGTAAACGTATGGGTGTTTCTTCTGTTTTCATAGTCAAGCTTTTATTACGATTTTTCACAACCTATGGTTGTCTTACAGTCATGCGCCATTAGATAAATGATGAGTAGAACTCCTTCTACTCATCATTTTTGTCTTTGTTTTTGGTTTAGGCTAAATCTAAACTTGTAAACTGTCGTAAGAAACGAACATCATTTTCTGTAAACAACCTTAAATCTTTGATGCCATACTTAAGCATTGCCATTCTTTCGATCCCCATACCAAAAGCAAAGCCTGCATATTCATCTGGGTCTATATTACAGTTTTTCATGACATTGGGGTCTATCATACCGGCACCACCTATCTCAAGCCATCCTGTACCTTTAGTAATTTTATAATCTGCCTCTGTTTTGAGTCCCCAATAGATGTCTAGCTCTGCACTTGGTTCAGTAAACGGGAAGTACGACGGACGTAACCTAATTTTTGTTTTAGGACCAAAAAATTGCTGTGCAAAGTACAGTAGTGTTTGCTTTAGATCTTTGAAACTTACTTTCTTATCTACATAGAACCCTTCTACTTGATGAAAAATACAGTGCGCTCTGGCAGATATAGCCTCATTGCGATATACTCTGCCTATGGCTAAAGTCCTGACAGGTGGCTGTATATTTTCTAATATTCTTATCTGCACAGAAGAAGTATGCGTTCTTAGTGCTTTCTGAGAATCTTGGTCTATGAAGAATGTATCTTGCATTTCCCTAGCAGGATGGTCTGGTGGGAAATTGAGTGCCGTAAAGTTGTGCCAGTCGTCTTCTATTTCTGGTCCTTCTGACAAACCAAAGCCTATACGCGAAAATATATCTACGATCCTATTCTTGACGATAGATAGCGGATGCCTAGAACCCAACTGATGCGGTATGCTTGGCAAGCTCAAATCTATGGTTGTGTCTGCACTGCTCGTTGCTTCTTCTGACAGCGCTGTTGCAGCTCCTTTGAACTTGCTTTCAGCTTTGGACTTTAGTTTGTTCAACTCTATTCCAAAGGCTTTTTTTTCTTCTACAGGGACATTTCTAAATTCTGAAAATAAGCTTGCTATCTCACCTTTAGTGCTGATGTATGCTAAACGAAATTTTTCTAAATCTTCTTGGTTGCTTATCTTAAATGAATCAACCTCTTGTTCTTTGATACGTACTTTATCTAACATGGTACGGTAAATTTACTATGGTGATTTAGAAATGACAATTAGTTACCTTATAATTCTGACTAAATAGATATAACTAATTCATTTACAGTTAATTATGAACAAATAAAATTTATGCAAATAACTGAAAAGGGTAATAAAAAATGCGAAAAATGATTTTGAAAAGCCTTCTACTGTTATCAAAGCTGAAACATGACATTTTTTGATGTTAAATAGTCATCCAAAAATACTTATCGTATAACTATCAAGAAAGTAGAAAAAACATGTGTAATAGTGTTTTGATATAACAAACTTTCTATCATTTTTTTGCATACTTCAATAATCAATACCCTCTAAAATTAATTTTTCGTATTTTTGCTGCAATGAAATCTTTTCTTTTATTCGTCATATTGCTTTTTATTCATCTTGATTCCTTCTCTGAGGAAGACATAGAACGTATGGATAATGGAAAAAAGGAAAAGCATATGGCGGTACGGATTGTCCCTGCCTTCTTTTGGAATACAATAGGCATCGAATTTGAAAGACAACTAAAACAAAAAATAAGTGTAGGGTTAAATACTACCCTAACCTTTGGTAGAGACATCGACAATGACCGTTTGATCCAAGCAAACGCACAAGGTAGTGCTATCCTCAACCAAGGCATTGGAATAGACCTGATAATAAAAAAATATTTTAACAAAGGTTTTACTGGATTATTTTTTTCTGCCTCTGCTTCGTTCAATAGTATCGAATATTTCAATAGTGATAAAAAACCATATACACTTTATAATTCTTTGCTAAGAAAAACCAAAGATGAAATTTTGGAAACGAATACTAATGTTACGAATAGTTATGGTGCTAGTCTAGGCATTGGCTACCAAATGATTATGATACCAGATCACTTGATTGTAAATATTGAAAGTGGTATTGCTACTTATCTAACGGTTACTAATGTTCCTTTTTTCTCTTTGTACCTAGCTCCTTCAATTGGGTATAAATTTTGATACTATGTTTCTATTATGGTAAAAAATTACACCTTCTTACTCCTTATCTTATTTGTTTTTGCTTGCAATAAAGAAGAAGAAATAGATAAATCTCTAGACACTAAGCTCATAGGCACTTGGTCAAATGGTTTTAGGAACTATACGTTCAATGGAGATAATACGTATAGCCTTGTCTTTACAGATACATCAGATTTACGTTTGTTTTCTTTGGAGTTGTTATACGATAGTATTGTGGGAGAGTTTTATACTATCAAAGGGGAGAATGTTTTGGTCATGGAAACCAAATTGGCTAGAAAGTTTGATGAGACCAACGAAGTTGTAAGCATAAGTTCTTCTCCCGAAGTTACGGACTATACCATTTCTGGAAATACGCTTACACTCATCACTACTACCTCTCAGATAGGATATATTAAAATAGATGTAGAGTAATATAGTAAACAAAAAGTTAGTTTACATAAAATAGTAATATCCAGCTTTTTACAAAAGTGTGCATTAAGTACAAGGTACAAAGTACCAAGTACAAAGAATAATACCTTCTTTCTGAACTGTTAACCCAACTTGGCACTTCATGATTTAAAAAGCACTTTTTTTAATTTTTTTTG
>WTJX01000204.1 GCA_011524675.1 Cytophagales bacterium | reverse complement strand
CAATACCTGTAGGTAGTTCTATGACGGTAGAGTCCCACTCAAAGATAGGGCGATATTCCTCTGGAAAGAGGTCTCCTACCTCTGTTTTGTTGGTAAAAAATTGTTCTGCATAGCCACTGTTACACGTACTCAATGCTGCCACATGGTTGGCTTGATCTATTTCTTGTTTGTTATAAAATACACGATCTCCATACTCATCGCAATACAGCTTGGTTTCTCCGTCGGTATCGTACGTAAATATTGAGGCCCTGAAGTCGTCTAAGTAAAATAGTTTTCTAGCGTCAAAGCCTGGCTTTATCAAAAACAGCAAGCATATTTTCACTGAGTCTGTAGTACCTTCATCTCCATAATGATAACTTGGAGAGATCAACTCTGTATATGATGATAAATCAAAAGATAGATTGTAGTTCCCATTGGTTAGGTCGGCAGGTGTAGGCGCTACATCAAGTGTTCCTGTGGCTCTTGTACCTGTACTTGCATCCAACACCATGATTTGACCTGAGATAAAAGACAAAAGCGAATCTCCTCCCCCACCGTCTTGAGCTATGTATTCGATCTGCAAGTGTAAGTTATCCATAGCAGTATCTATGATGGCATTGGAAATATCTACTTGCATGGTGTCATAGGGCAAATAATAGTTCAAACGATGTACTTCTGGATCGAGTGTTACCTTGGTTGCTTTGGTATAATCTTCCCATCCTGCAGTAATTCTATTCGCATCTACAGCGGCTGTTCTTGCGCCTACACAAGGTGGCAAAAGGTGTACTCTCATACTTGGAATGTCGCCACAATGTATTTTTTGACTAAAACAAGGCTTACAATTGATACGTGTGAAGTAGCTTAACTCTATCTTCTCTTGATCTACAAAATTGGATACATCATAAAGATTCAAAGGCACGTCAAATTTGTCTCCATAGTGATAGGAGGTTTTGGCATAGATTACAGTATCGTAAGTAGTACCTTCGGTAAATGAAATGACTGAGTTTTCTAAATTTGGGCTAAGGTAGGTAGTAGAGTCTATGCCTATACCTTTGGGCACAATGAGGACTACTTCAAACAATACAGAATCATTCTCTACGCCCGTCATGGGTTTACCATTACAATAGGGGATATTGGTAGTAGAAGTAAACAAAAAAGGATCTATATCTATTTTGAAAGGTACATTTACATCTATATCGGCAGGGCTATCAGAAGTAGTACTTTCGGTAGGGTCTCTGATAAAGTTTACATAGTTTACATTGATGCGCTCTGGGTTTTGTGCTGTCTTACACTGATTGCGGTAATTGACATCTACAAAGAGATTTTCCCATCCAAAGTAGTCAAATGCGCCTAGTCCACAAGACTGCCTAGCCTGTAGATAAAAGTCAAAGCTAATGACGATAGAGTCGCCATTGGCGAGGTCATCAAAAAAGCTATCCCCATCAAGGTCTTGTAGTCCGCCAGTGCCGTCTGGATCTGTCGTAAAAACATCATGTAATAGCGCTAAGGTATTTCCATCTCCACGGTCTGCAAATACTAAACTTGGGTTGTCTTGTAAATTTATGGCATTGCCATTGATAGCAAAGTTTTGTATGGAGCGTGTATTTAGGTAAGAAAATGAATAAAGTGGGTTGTAGTCGTAACCTGTGGTGTTGATGGACGATGCTCCTAAACCTATATTGAGATATACATCGTATGCCCCCGCACTACCACTGCTAGCGGTATTTTTTATGATATATTGGTAGTGTGTCGCTCCGCATATCTCTGGTTCGTCGGCATTGTCTAGCCCTGTTACTTCTAACTGTGGTATGGTACTTTCAAAGGATAGACTACCATTTCTTACTTCTACTTCTTGACAGGCTTCTCCTTGGTTACAGCCCCAATAAACAGTGTGTTGTATGTCTGTAATGTCACATAAGATCACTTTGAACTCTTCTGTTAAGGTTAGGGTTTCTCCATTTTCAAAAGCATCGTCTCCGTCTCCTAGATTGCCTATAAATGGAGAAGCCGCAAAATCCATGGTATAAAACAACGTATCTCCCGAAATACTTGTAGGAGACAAAACTGTCCCTTCAAAAGACAAGCTATAGTCTGCCAAGTCTGTACCCACTACCACATAATGTGTATAAGAAGAAATACTTCCGTTACCCGCTTGCTCCAATACAATATCTCTACTAAGCTCATCTCCAACACCTGCTTCTAAGACATCTATGTCTTTCATGGATAAAGAAGCCGTCAACAATTGATAGCTTGATATTTTCACGTTATCGTCTATAACTATACTGTCTACACCTCCGGCATAGCTTAGAGTATATTTATCTTTGAATGTATTGCCATTATTGAGGTATGTTACTGCTTCACAGCCTGCTGTTTTGGAAAATTCAAATACTACTTCATCTCCTTGCGACCAAGTGCTACCATTAGAAATAGAAAACTGTGGTTGATTGAGGTCTGAAATATCTAACTCTGATACGGTATAACCTACGCCTGACTGTAATGTAAGGCTACTAGGATCGTACATTACTCCATCTGGTAAATCAAATGCGATCCGCACATCGCTTAAGCCTTCACCTTTGGCTATGATACTTACCACTTCTTTTGAATCATCATTTGATCCACAAATACTTAGGTTTTCTGGTGTTAACTCTACTTTAATGTCTGCATTATTCACTTCAAAATTAATATCCACACTACCCACTTGTGCATTGGTAAACAAAGGAGTAGTCATTAAAATAAAAGCAATACTACAAACAAAAAAAGATGACAACCTCATAATAATACACTAAAAATATACATCTATAAATATAAACACATAAAACTACAAAAAACATAATTAAACTACAAAATTTACTAATTAAATATATAAAACTATACAAAAACAATAAAAACAACTTAAACACCACTTTAAATACATTAATAAAAAAATAAAAGGACACATAAAGCAAAAAAAGAAAGTTAAACACTAGTTAAAAGAGACTAAAAACACGTTAAACGAAAGTAAATACTCGTTGAAAAAAAGTAGCGTTGAGTGGTTAATGATTAGTTGTTAGTGATTAACGTTGTGTGATGGGTAAAGCGTTGAAGGTTGAAGGTTGAAAGTGAAACGTTTTAGAGCTTTACAGAAAAGTA
>WTJX01000691.1 GCA_011524675.1 Cytophagales bacterium | reverse complement strand
ATTGCCAAAATGTTAAAGACTCAATAACTGTCATATATTACTAACGTCCTACTTTAGGTGCTGTTTGTTTAGCCGCTGCTTGTCGAGCTCTAAAAAGAGGGGTATTTGCTGCTGCTACTGCTGTGCTCTGTTGACGATTACCTGCATTTGCTGCAGTGCTAAATGCTTTTTGTCTTTTAGCAGCAATGCTTTTGTCTAGATTACCAAGAATTCTTTCAACTTGTACACCACTAGCTTTTTCAGGGGTAATAATTCCTGCAGCTACTATTTTTTCAAAATCTTTTTGTAATTCTTCGGCAGTATAGTTTTGATTGCTAAATGTGGTAGTTTCGTACCAACTGATCGCTTCTTGTTCATCTCCACCAAACCATTTATCTACAAACTCTTTTGAGGTAGCTCTTTCTTTTGTTAACTCTTGATTTTTTTGTGCTAAAGTTTCTAAAAACAATTTCACAAACTCAGGATGCTCTTGTGTCAAGTCTTTTCTTGCAGCTACTACAAAGGCTAACCATTCTGGTTCATAGTCTCCAATGCGTTTAAAATCTGCATTTTCATTCCCAGAATTTGTCGTTAAATGGTGTGTGGTTTGGTGGTTCCAAAGTAATACTTCTTCTTGTCCTTCTGGAACCACTCTCATAGATGCTTGTAGTTGATCAATTTTTCCTACAACTCTCATGTTTAAAGTCTCTTGAGGGATGCCCCATTCTTTAGTAGACGCACGTGAAATATTGGCAGAACCCGAGTTTGGTCCACTCACAATGTAGGTGACGCTTTCAGGAGAATCTCTAAGACGCTCTTGTAAATCCTCAACACTATCAAGTTCAGAGTTAGGCTTTACATGTACTCCCCATCTTAAAGGTGTTGTTGTCAGTTGGCTTATAATTTCAGAACCACCTTGTTCTGCAGTGTTTGTTCCTTCCATTGTTTGGCTAGTTAGTGCTTTAACACAACCTTCTGTTAATGGCAGTGCAATGTCAGCAGTTCCATCTTTTAACCAAGCCATCATTTGGTTAGTACCTTTTCCAGCTACTATAAATTGAATATCATACCCTTGATTTTTTAAGTGTTCTATAGTATCAATTACGGGTTGACTAAAAGCTTCTGGTACGCCTGCAACAACTATTTTTTTCATAAATTATATTTTTTTTGTAAATATATGTCTTTTAAGTGTTTGGTATTTGTTTTATGGTTATTTATCGTTATAATTCACCTTTAGCACGTTGAAATAATCCTATTTTTATTAAGGTTTTTGTAATCCTTTTACAAAAGTTTATTTTTGAAGTATAAAAATGCAACCTATGAATTTACCTGATGCTAATTTAATTATTTTAGTAGTATGCCCTGTATTGTTTATGGGCTTGCTGTGTATGTATTTTATGAATACCACATTAAAAAAAGAACAAATAAAGCAACGCTTTCAATGGGCAAAGGCTCACCAAAAAGAAATATTACCTTTGCAATTGCAAGCTTATGAACGCATTACTTTATTTTTGGAACGTATTTCTATTCAAAAATTAGTAACTAGGGTAAGTCCTGTGTCAGGTTGTAGTCCAGAGGAGTACTTACAACTTTTGGTTGCTACTATTGACCAAGAATTAGATCATAACCTTACGCAACAATTGTATCTTTCGAATGAAAGTTGGAATGCAGTTTTAGCTTCTAAAAACATGCTTATTAAGGATTTATATATGATGTTGAAATCCAGTGAAGCAAAAGAGGTGACTTCTTATAGGAATGCTCTTTTGACATCTGCAATCGATCAAAATGCAACAAATATGGCGTTACAACTTTTAAAGGCAGATATGAAACTATTACTGAATCCTTTTTAATTTATTTCATATCGTTTCAAAGATTAAATCGTATTTAAAAAAAAAATCAGTATTAGAGCTTGTTTAAACTAAATTACAGGAAGTAGTGCCTTTAAACAAGCGCTAAACAACAAGTAAACTATTTGGAATCTAAAGCTATTAAAAAGAAAGATATTCGTTCCTTAACCTTAGAGCAGTTACGAACATTTTTTGAAGAAAACAATTATAAACCTTTTCGAGCCAATCAAGTATATGAGTGGTTATGGAAAAAGTCTGTCCGAGATTTTGATGCAATGACTAATATTTCAAAAGATTTAAGAGAAGTATTACGTCAATATTTTGTCATTAATCATATTGCCATTGATCAAATGCAGCAGAGTGCTGATGGCACCATAAAAAATGCCGTAAAACTACATGACGGATTACTTGTGGAGTCGGTACTGATTCCTACTCCTACGCGTACCACTGCTTGTGTATCCTCACAGGTAGGGTGTAGTCTGGATTGTAAATTTTGTGCTACAGCTAAGCTTAAGCGTATGCGTAATTTAAATCCTGATGAAATTTATGATCAGGTAGTTACCATTGACCAGCAAAGCAGATTGTATCATAACCGCCCTTTATCAAATATTGTATTTATGGGAATGGGAGAGCCACTTATGAACTATCCTAATGTTACCAAAGCCATTGATAAAATTACTTCACAAGAATCTGGTCTGGGAATGTCTGCAAAACGTATTACCGTTTCTACTTCTGGCGTACCAAAAATGATCAAAAAAATGACTGATGATGGTGCAAAGTTCAATCTTGCAGTCTCATTACATTCTGCCATTGATAGCGTTCGTACGCAAATAATGCCTTTTAATGAGACTTTCCC
Source organism: Cytophagales bacterium (assembly GCA_011524675.1). Classification (GTDB taxonomy): domain Bacteria; phylum Bacteroidota; class Bacteroidia; order Cytophagales; family JAAEPT01; genus WTJX01. The sequence goes on along the minus strand of WTJX01000691.1, from coordinate 428 downwards.
TTTAAAAGATTTGCGAGATGCATTAGCCTATTGGTATGCACATACTAAACGTAAAATTACTTATGAGTATGTGGTTTGGAAAGGGGTTAATGATACTCAAAAAGATATCGATGCCCTTGTTAAGTTTTGTAAATATGTGCCTTGTAAGGTGAATATTATTGAATATAATGCCATTGGTGATCCTAAATTTAAACAGGCAGAGCCAGAAGCTATAGATGCTTATAAAAAAGCATTAGAGTCCACAGGAGTTGTAGTAAATATTCGTAGAAGTAGAGGTAAAGATATTGATGCAGCTTGCGGACAACTTGCTAATAAGTCTAAGTAAGAGCTTGTTTAAACGCACTACTTCCTGTAATCCAAAATTTTAAGAACATGGATCACTTTAAAAAGATTTACATATCTCGATATGTGCATCATTTAAAAGTAAC
>WTJX01000007.1 GCA_011524675.1 Cytophagales bacterium | reverse complement strand
GTTTTCTTTTAAGTTGTTTGAATACTTAAAAGTCAGTACACTATCTTTTTTAAATGCTTTCCTCGTGGTACTTGGTACTTTATACTTCGTACTATTCAGCAGTCATTTAGTTTTTGCTTTACTATACTATATATTTTATAAAAGGCTTCGTATAACTAAGTTTTGTGATTAGTCAAGCGAAGCCTTCTAGTGATAGGTCAAAAACGATAAGTAGTTGTCTAAACAATAAAGCTTTTGAGCAATTCTCTCACCTCTACATAAGACTTTATGTTATACCTTGCTTCAGAAGAGGTAAGTCCTACTTTGATGGTAAAAGCACCGTCTGGCATCACATGGAAAGTATCTTCGTCTGTCCAGTCATCGCCCAGTGCCGTGATAAACTCCCACTCTTCTTTGGCTAACCATTTGAGGGCCGCCTTCCCTTTGTTTACCCCTGCATTTTTGACTTCAATGACTTTATTACCTTCCAACACTTGTATATCCATATTGGAGGTCAAGTATTGTAGGTTTGACACTAACTCTCTCGCCCTCATATCTCCAAAGCCTGTATCTGCCTTACGGTAATGCCACACAAGTGAATAATCTTTCTTTTCAATAAAAGTACCAGGCGTTCTATCTACATATAATTCTAAGATTTGTAAAATCTCTTCTTGCCAATCTTGTACAAGATTGTCAGCCATAGCCCACTCTTTTCCTTTTTCTTTGAACCATACACCATGCTCAGCTATAAACTCAAGATCAAAATGCCCTAACCAACCTTCTAAGGTATCTTTATCTCTTCCACTGATGATAACTACTGAGTTATTTGGGTCTTTAGTCAAGGCTTCTATGATACTTAAAAGTTCTTCATCTGGTTCTGCCTTTTGTGGATCACCATGAAAGCCTACCAGTGTACCGTCATAGTCCAAACATATCAAACGTTTGTTTGCATTCTTATAGTTGTTAGTAATTAACTGACTTGCTCGCCCACCTAGATGCCTAGCATTTAATTCTTTTTGTTTTTCTTTAGTATAGATAAGGCGTTCCATAAATACATCTACCCAGCGGTGTATATCGTAACGCTTAAGCTTATCTTGCATTTCGCTCATATGAAGATCTTGCTCGTCTTCGGGCATTTCCAGTGCTTGATGTATTGCCTCTACTATCTGATCGTGATCGTTAGGATTGACTAAAATAGAATCTGCCAACTCTTTGGCAGAACCTGCGGTCTCACTCAAAATCAATACACCAGACCTGTCTAGCCTACTCGCTACATACTCTTTACAAACGAGGTTCATTCCGTCTCTTATAGGAGTAATTAAAGCTACATCTGCCATACAATAAAGCGCAGAAAGCTTACTAAAAGGTAATGAACGATAAAAATAATATACAGGCGTCCAGTTAAGTGTACCATATTTACCATTGATTCTACCTACCAACTCATCTAGTTCTTCTTTGAGGTGTGCATAATGCTCTACTTGATCTCTAGAAGGTACTACCAATAATATCAAAGAAACTTTTTCTCTACTGTCTGCATACCTCTCCAAGTAGGTATCAAAAGCTTTCAATCGTTGAGGGATACCTTTAGAATAGTCCAGACGATCAATCGAAAGAATCAGTTGTTGAGAATTGAGGTAACTATAGTATTGTTTTACCTCTTTTTGTGTTTCTTTGGAGATAGCTGCTTCAGAAAACTTTTTATAATCTATCCCCATAGGGAGAGCGTCAACGGTAATGATTCTATTGCTTGACTTAAGATGCCCCATAGAATGATCTATACCCGTAATCCTACTTACAGCACTCAAAAAGTGTCTCATATCGTCATACGTATGGAAACCTATGAGGTCGGCACCTAGCATCCCATTCAAAATCTGCTTTCTCCAAGGAAGCGATCTAAATATCTCAAAGGAAGGAAAAGGGATATGATTGAAAAAACCTATGGTTGCATTAGGCAATTTTTCGCGTATCATCTCTGGTAGCAGGAGCAACTGATAGTCATGTACCCAGATCACATCAGACTCGTCTGCATACTTCAACGTCTCTTCGCAAAACTTTCTGTTTACTTCCACGTAAGATTCCCAAAATTCCGGGTTATACTCTACATATTGAGTGAAATAATGAAACAATGGCCACAAGGTAGAGTTACTAAAACCTTCATAAAAATTATGAATATCATCTTCGGTCAAAAACACAGGCGCCATGTTTTCTTTATGAAGATTCTCTGTAACAGCCTCTTTATTTTTTTCTTTGGTAAAAAAAGTACCTGGCCAACCTAACCAAAGGTTATTCCCTTTTTTGTAAATGCTACCCAAACCTGTAGCAAGACCTCCTGAACTAGGGATATACTCTAAATTACCTTCTTCATCTTTCTTTATACTGATGGGTAATCTGTTCGATACGATTATCGTTTTTGACATAATTATTTATAAGATAGTGGTATATTAGTTGACTCTTAAAATTAAAGCTTTTCGATAGAAAAAGAAGCCGATTGTATAAAAAATATTTATCTCGTAAGTGTATGCACTTCCATTTTTTTTTTATTATTTCGTGATTTCGCTCTTACTCTACGCTTCGCAGCAATAATACGAGTCCAATTTACACTATTTTTAACTAAGTAGGCAGACAAAAGTAATTGAGAGTTTAAAAAAGTGATTTTAATTCAAATCAAGGCAGAAAGCAAAGCTTTAACAAGCTAAAACACGAATTTCTAACGATGAGATGAAGTAAAACAACCATTTTTTTACCATAAGTATTTTTGGACGATTACTTATACTTAAAAAGAACCTATGATGTCCTTTGATGATATATACAAGAGTTTTGAAAAAGAAGCTAAATTTTGGTTAGAAGAACTAGAAAAGTACAATGACATTCCTTTTCTAGAACAATCTCATGATGAGCAATGGACACTGGCAAAGCTATATTTTTATTTATATGCTGTATGTGTGGACTTCTATTGTGGCAGTATTAGCAATGCCCTTAAAGAAGAAAAAATAATAAAAGGAAAGAAAAACCTATTAGGTATTAGGACTTTTATGAATGGTAAAGTTTCAAAGTACGCGCTCAAAAAGTTTAACAAAACGTTTTCTCCGAAATACGAAGATTTGACAGTGAGTGAAGCAAAAAGCAAAATTTTACTTTCGATGAAGTCAATGTTTAATCTGCGTACAGAGTTGAAGAACACAGATTCAAAACAAAAAATAAAACATCCTATCTTTGGTACCTTAAGCCTAAAAAACATGTACCAACTGCCTGAATATCATTTTCAAGCAATGGAGTTCATCAAAGATGACATTGAAGCTTATATCGTTTCTAGAAAAGGAGTAAAAGAAGAAAAATAGAAGAGTAATCAAACTCTTATCCCTAGCATGAGTACGTCGTCTGTTTGAGCTTTGTCTTCGCCTTTCCAAGTATGAAAAAATTGATTAATAACTTTATACTGCTCTTCCATAGGGGCTGTGCTCACTTCCTTCAGTAAAGCCTGCACCTTACGAGGCCCTATTTTAGAGAAGTCCTCTCCTCCAAACTGGTCTTGAAGTCCATCAGTAAACAGATAAAGTAAATCGCCTTTTCTCAAATCTAGGTCTATTGTTTCAAACTTTTGTTCTACATCTTTAAAGAGGTAATTTCCTATCTCATATTTTGAGCCTTTAAATTTATTTAGCTCACCATCTCTTATGTAATAAATCGAAGATTTAGCACCAGCAAATCTAAACTTTTCAGTCTTCTTGTTGTATTCGACAATGCTGATGTCCATACCATCTCTTATTTCTGACTCTCCATTTTTATGAAAGATATTCAAGATATACTTATCTAAAGCTTCTAATATTTCGCTAGGATCAGATTTAATATTATTTTGAGCGATTTCTCTTATAATCATTCTACCTAGAATAGTAATAAAAGCCCCTGGAACACCATGTCCAGTACAGTCTGCGCAGATGATAAATAAAGATTCCTCTGTATCTCTGAACATATAAAAATCACCGCTTACGATATCTCTAGGACTGTAGAAAACAAAGTTATCAGGGAAATATTGATTTAGTATATCATGCTCGGGCATTAATGCTGTTTGAATTTTTTGGGCATACTCTAGGCTACTGAGTATGCTTTTATTCTTTCGCTCAATGATAACTTTTTGTTTCTGTATATTTTGGTATAAGCCAGCTGTTTCGTAGGAGACGATCAATTGTTTTGTCAAAATCTTGAACATCTCAAATTGGGATTCTGAAATGATATCACCACTATTTTTGACAAACACATACCCATGACTTGCCTCCCTAGTTTCCAGAGGAATCATAGCTTTACTACTATTAGGAACAAAGTCTTTTTCATTTGGTAACTCTGAGCCTATCGTCTCTACTATCTTTGATACTTCTTCTTTGGTTAAGTTTTCTAACTTTTTCTTTTTGTCAACTCCATACAAATAACCATAAACTTCTACCTCTTTCCCTCTGTTGAATACAAGAATACAATTATCAAATTGAGTATGCTCCTCTACCATGGTGATATAGGTATCCACAAGTTTGTCAGAATTGATTTCAGAGGATAATGTTCTGGTGGCGTTATTTATACTTTTGAGTAGTTTTATACTTTGATCAAAGTGATCAATTTTTTCTTTTTGCAAATAACTTTTTGCCGCCTGAGACACGGTCATGGTGAGGTCGTTTCGCTCCCAAGGCTTGCTAATGTAGCGGTATAAACTAGCTTTGTTGATGGCATTTTGGACTGCGATCAAACTGGCTTGACCTGTAAGTAGTATTTTGGGAATATCAGGGTCTGACTGGTGTACTTCTATCAGCAACTCATCCCCTTTCATACCTGGCATAATCTGATCTGATATGATAGCTGCTATTCTGACACTATCAACTTGAAGTTCTTCTATAACTTCCAAGGCTTCATCTGCACTTTCTGCTATTTCTATTTCAAATTCTTCATTTAGATCAACACTTAATTGTTGCTTCAATGTGCTTAATACAGACTTCTCATCATCCACGCAAAGTATGACAGGGCGTTTACTCATACAGTTCAAAAGTTTAAATTCTTACAATAATACCGATGCTTGATATATTAAGAGTATGCTAAAAACCTAAAACAAGCTCTAAAAAACAAATAATCACTGAATATTTGTACTTACTAAAACACCTTCTTTTTTTTATGCCTAGCTTAAGTACTTATACATTCTTCTAGTATAACAGAGATTGTTTCTATTGGAATGCTTTTCAAAAGCATGTACTAGTTTCAGCTAGTTATATATATATTCAAAAAAATGTTAAGGCTTCTATAAAAAAATTAGGTTTTCAAAAGTCGTCTTTTTAAGGGACTCTGATTCCTATCATAGATATATCATCGGTCTGGCTGTTATCCCCCATCCAAGTCGTAACAAACTGAACAAACTTATCTTTTTGCTCATTCATTGGTAATTGGTAATTCGCTGAAATAAGTTCTTGAAATTTCCTTAACCCAATCTTGGAGGCGTTTTCTCCTCCAAACTGGTCTTGAATACCGTCTGACATCAAATACAGGTAATCACCTGAATCTATATCTAGTTTCAAAGATTCATATTTATGTTGCACATCTTTGAATAAATAATTACCAATTTCATATCTGTTTCCTTTTACTCTTGATAGCGCGCCATTTTTTGAATTAATTGTATAAATATTTGATTTTGCACCAGAAAAATAAAAGGTTTTAGAAGGGATATTATACAATACTATGCTTATATCCATACCATCACGCACCTCTGACTCTCCATTTTTATGAAAAAGGTTCAAGATTCTTTGATCCAATTGGGTTAATATTTCGCTAGGAAGTGTATTTCTCCCTGTACGTATCAACTCTCTTAAAATCATTCTGCCCAGTATAGTTATGAAAGCACCAGGCACTCCATGTCCTGTACAATCGGCAGAAACCAAAAACAAATTTTCGCCGACTTCTCTAAACATATAAAAGTCTCCACTTACCGTATCCTTTGGAGAATACCAAATGAACGACTCGGGGAAGGTTTTTTGAAGGATTTCAATATTGGGAAGCAAAGCTTCTTGTATTTTTTGAGCATAATCAAGACTATGCTGTATGCTCTTATTCTTCTTTTCTATGAGCTCGTTTTGAGTTTCTATGTTTTTGTAAAGCTTAGCAGTCTCATAAGAAACTATAAACTGCTTTGTCAAAACTTTGAACATTTCAAACTGAGTCTCACCGATTATTTTGTTTTCCCTATTCATAGCAAACACACTGCCATATTCTTCCTCTCTAGCCGTGAGCGGTATAAGAACTCGGTCTGTTTTCTCTATGAATCCTTGTTGCTTAGGAATATTAGCTTTTACTTCTTGGAGTAACTTTTTATTATCATACTTCAACAAGCTCAATATTTCCTGCATTTGCTGCTCATTTTCATCATAAGCATCAATAACTACCTCATCGTCGTTATCAAAAATAATGTAGAAAGAATCTATCTTGGTGTAAGTAGCTGCCATAGAGAGAAACATACTAGAAAGGCTATCTAGCTGTATCTCAGAAGAAAGTTTTCTGGTAGCGGTATTGATTCTTTTAAGGAGTTTAATGCTTTCACCATACGAGTCGATCGTCTGCTTTTGGATGTAACTTTGGGTAGCTGCTACAACAGTCATACAGAGATCATTCATCTCCCAAGGCTTGCTTATATACCTGTATAAACCTGCATTATTTATTGCATTCTGTACAGCTACCAAGCTGGCTTGCCCTGTTAAAAGTATTTTGGGTATTTCAGGATTGATTTTGTGAGCGGCTATCAAAAACTCATCTCCCTTCATACCAGGCATTATTTGGTCGGAAATGATAGCTGCTATCTTAATTTTATCTTCGTGTAATTCTTCTATTAGCTCAAGAGCCTCGTCACCACTAATGGCCAACTCCACATCAAAGTCATCATCAAGCTTAGTTAACAGTTGCTCTTCTAGCGTATTCAATACAGATTTTTCATCATCTACACAAATGATAACGGGTTTGCTCATTACTATGGGGGTATATTAATTTAAGCGATATTAATGTTACTCAACTTTTTTTTCAAGTCGTCCATTTTCCATGGTTTTTGAATATAATGATCTAGCTTAGCAAATTTATAAGCTCTTTCAATGGCCTCTTCTGGTGCTTGTCCGCTTAGTAAGATTTTCACAACACCGTCATATCTACCATGCAGCTGAGTTAGAAACTCATCTCCTTTCATGCCTGGCATTGACCAGTCAGAAATAACGGTAACAGGCGCATAGCCTTCACTTACTAAGTCTTCGATAAGGTCCAAAGCTTCTTGTCCACTTTCAGCTACTTCATAAATATATTTATCTCCGAAAAGTCTTTCTAATTGTTCTTCGAGTGTTTCCAATACTGCTTTATCATCGTCAACACATATAATGGCTTGTTTTTTCATCTATTTAGACTTTTATTGAGTGTCGCGAACAAATTTAATGAATTTATCCAAGTAAAATTAAGTATTTATACGTAAACAAACGAAACCTATTAATAATTTATGTACTTAATTTTATTTATAAACTAGTAAAAGATTTTATTAAAACACTAGTTAATAACGTAATTTAAACTTTTCATGTTTGACTAGGAAGCACACTAATACTCCTACATCTACGCTAACGTTTACCTTTACAAAAAAAGATATTCAAAGAAAAAAACCTTCGATTAGGCAAAAAAAATCAGATTTTTATCCTTAAACATAAAAACTTAACATACATAATAAAACATGAATTATTTTTTTTCCGCTGTAATTCCTTCTTTTGGTATACTCACCTTGAACGTAGTTTTACCAGGTTTTGTTTCAATTTCCATAGTCCCTGCATGTTTATCAACTATTTTTTTACAAATAGAAAGCCCTAAACCAGAGCCTTCACCTTGCGCCTTGGTAGTAAAAAAAGGTTCAAATATTTTTGGTAAAATATTATGAGGAATACCTGGTCCTGTATCAGTAACCATCACCACGGCTTTGTCATCTTCGTATTTTGCATCTAACGTAAGTGTACCTTGTAGTTTCATTGACTGTACAGCATTATGGATTAAGTTAGTCCATACTTGGTCTAGTTGGTCAGGAAAACATATAACAGGCAATTTTTTTTCTTCAAAGTTTCTCACAATGTTGACACCTTCTTTCATTTTATTTTCATAAAGAGTCAATACCGTCTCTAAACCTTCTATCAAATCACTTTCTATCGCTTCGTCATCAGCTTGGAAATGCGAATAATTTTTAAGTGAGAACACTATTTTTTGCATCTTGGTTACAGCGGTAGCCATATTATTGACATTGGACTGCAACCTACCTATACGCAACACCATATCTACCGTTTGGTCTGCATCATCATTTCCAAACAAAGGGATAAACTCATCTACATTATCATGCAAGCCTACCCTTACTAAGTTTCTTGCAACAGCACGAGCATTATCAATGCCTTTCTCATTCAGGGTGTCTGTGATCCTTTTTCGTATCTCTCTCTCTTCTTTAGTTGAGGTTTCGCCTTTTGTATTCTCCGCAGAGCGTTGTATCATTTTGAGAAATGTACTCTCATGGTCTAGGCTTAGTGTCTTAAAGAAGTTAGGCATATCCTTGATGATTGCCACCAATGAATCATTGAGATTGGTAATAGATCCATTAATAACACTAAGGGGAGTATTGATCTCATGAGCCACCCCTGCTGTCAACTGTCCCAAAGAAGCCATCTTTTCAGATAAAATGAGTTGATTTTGTGTCCCTTTTAGTTCTTCATACGCCTGCTCTACTTCATCTTGTTTTTTCTTAAGGTTCTCATTAGCCTCCTGCAATTCTTTGGAAATAGCAGCTAACTTTTGAGACTCCTCAAGTTCCGTTTTGGTAGAGGTCAGCTCTTCTTTACTCCTTTGGAAACTTTCATTTATCTGTCTTAATTCTTTGATACTGATATCAGTCGTATTTTGTAAGAAAGTCCTATCTTTCTGAAAATCATCATAGGTTTGACTTACCTTCAAAAACAACTCTTCAAAGTCTGGTGGAATTACTGGATTGATACCAAAAATCTTTCTGATTTGCCTATTAAATACCCTATTGTAATTGACGGTATCGTTACTTTTTTTCCTATTAACAAGCTTAGATAAAATGCCCATTTATTTATATTTTAATCTTTTGAATCTACTCTGAAAAAAGACTTACACTTATTGAGTGATTGTGCAGGGTGCCTATTTTATGTTTTCTATGTGGCGCTATTTCTCCTAATCCATAAAATCCAGAAATAGGAATAGTCCCCTGAAACTCATCATTGATAACTTCTAGTTCGTCTTCTGTCCACTGTCTCATCGTAAGAAGCCTTCCTAATGAGCTAAACACTAGTGCGAAATCTGGCACTTTGTCCCTATGCTGTGCTAAGCCTTGTCTCGCAGCCATTTGTGCACGTTGTACTAAGCTTTCATTTGTAGATTTCATAAAATAAATAATACTTCCCTCCTTTATATTAGAAGAAAAGACCAATCCGTTATTCCTATTATCTACATCAATGACAGATTTGATAGTGATATCATATGTTTCATTATTTAAGAGCCCTACAGGGATAAGCATTGCTGAAGTAGGCAGTTCTTTAGAAAGCTCACCTAAATACGACCTATACAAATCCAGTGCATTTTTACCTTCTATCTCATACACAATATTCTTGGTCGCCTTTGTAACCTTTCTTTTTATCCCAAAAGTATTCCAACCCAAACCTACATTTGTAGATATTTTAATATTTTTCCCATAAAGCGCTACGGCAATTGCTTTACCGCTAATGGGTTTATCATTTAGGCCCACAACCGTTTTAAGCGTATTGAAACCATCACTAGCAAGCCCACCTATCACAGGTACATTAGTCAAACTACGCCTCAGAGAATCTGTAAGTTCTTCACCGTTAATCACCATCCCATCAGCAAACAAAAGCACATGACTCAAATAAGGTGTACTAATTTTACCTACCAGTTTTGAAATAGAAGAATCTGTATTTGCACCATCAAGGTTAATTTCTGCTACTTTGACCTCTGTTTTTTCAAAATACAATGCTGTTACAGCTATAGACTCATGCAATATTTCATCTTGCAATATTTCTCCAGAAGTGGAACACGTTACCAGTTCTGCATTTGGATATAAGGATGACAACTCAGCAAATAAGGTATCATCTTCCAATAAATTCCTGTAGCCAAAGGCTAGAACTAATTGCGCTTTGTCTGTAAGCCCTTGATCATATACCATCTCCCAATTGTATTTGGGGGTCCATATTATTTGCTCTACTTTCATATTTAATTTAAAATGGTCGAAATCTGTTCTCCTATTAAGGAACTGCAATTAAATTTATTGAAGGCTATTACATAAGTTTCAAAAAGCCTTTTTTTATTCTGACGATTTTGGACGACTACTTAGGCACATTATATTGTATTGCCTGTTGAGCACTTGTGCAAATAAAGTTAAAAGACACAAGATTTAAAATTCACTATTATCAAATTCACATGGTTTTGATGTAAATTTTATTTCTTCTAAGTAGGCAGACAAAAATAATTGTGTTTTAAAAAATGAGTGGTTTTAGTTCATCTCAAGACAGAAAGCAAAGCTTTAGCAAGCTAAAGCGCGTATTTCTAGGTATGAAGTGGTTTTAACTTTTAATGATTGGCTACAAAATAAGATTTTTCGCTTCAAAC
>WTJX01000625.1 GCA_011524675.1 Cytophagales bacterium | reverse complement strand
ACGTATTCACACTAAGCCCTAACTTATTTTTCCTACTTTTACACTTAGAAATAAAAAAAGTATATGTCAGACCTGCTCCTTATTCCTTGCCCGATAGCTGCCCAGCCACCACATCAATGTTTGCCAGCACAAGTGTTGCAAGTGATCAAAGATACCAAAGTCTTCATGGTAGAAGATTTACGCTCTGCAAGAAGGTTTATCAGTAGTACCAAACAGGGCATTGTCATAGATGAGCTTGAATTTTTTGTATTGAACAAAAAGACAAAATTTGAAGCAATATATGACTTCATGTGCCTACATGCCAAAGCAGACATAGGGGTGATTTCAGAGGCAGGATGTCCCGCAGTAGCAGATCCGGGCAGTCTAGCTGTGGCAGTAGCTCATCAAACCCAAAGAAAAGTAGTACCCCTAGTAGGGCCATCATCTATTTTGCTTACCCTCATGGCATCCGGCTTCAACGGACAGTCATTTGTGTTTCATGGTTACCTACCCATCAATCAAAAAGAACGGGCAGGCAAAATAAAACAGATGGAAAAAGAAGCCTTTCAGAAAAAACAAACGCAACTCTTCATGGACACACCTTATCGGAACAATCATGTATTGGAAACCATTTTGAAGACCTGTAGCCCTCAAACGCTATTGTGCATCGCTGCGGAGCTTACTTCTGAGCAAGAATTCGTCAAAACATACAGTATCGAAAAATGGAAAAAAGAAAAGCTTGATTTACATAAAAAGCCTGTTATTTTTGCATTATACTTTTGAGTAGTTCCATCCATTTTTAAGGCATAAACAAGCCGAACAAAAGCATACTCACAGTTATTTAAACACTAAAAAATAAGAAATGTCATACTTCTTCACTTCTGAGTCTGTGTCTGAGGGTCACCCAGATAAAATATCAGATCAAATTTCCGATGCTATATTAGATGCAATGCTTGCTCAAGACCCAAACTCTAGGGTGGCTTGCGAAACGACAGTTACCACAGGGCTAGTACTGGTAGCAGGAGAAGTTACCACCAAAGCTTATGTAGAAATTCAAAAGGTGGTAAGAGATACCATCACAAAGATAGGATATACAGAACCTGGCTATCAGTTTGATGCAGATTCTTGTGGTGTCATTGTCTCGCTACATAGCCAGTCCCCAGACATAGCACAAGGTGTAGATGAAGGTGCTGGAGTTGACAAAGAGCAGGGTGCTGGAGATCAAGGAATGATGTTTGGCTATGCCAACAAAGAAACCGAGGAATACATGCCTATGGCATTGGCATTTTCTCACAGCCTAATGAAAGAGCTGGCAAGCATACGTAAAGAAGGAAAAGTCATGACCTATTTACGACCAGACAGCAAGGCACAAGTAACCATAGAATATAGCGATGACCATAAGCCACTCCGCGTAGAAGCGATTGTAGTATCTACACAGCACGACGATTTTGATCCTGAGCCACAAATGCTTGCCAAGATCAATGAAGATGTAAAAAAATACCTCATCCCGAAAGTAATACCTGCTGAGCTATTAGACGAAAACACCAAATACCACATCAACCCTACGGGTAAGTTTGTCATTGGTGGTCCGCATGGAGATGCAGGACTTACAGGTAGAAAAATCATTGTAGATACTTATGGTGGTAAAGGTGCGCATGGTGGTGGAGCATTTTCTGGAAAAGACTCTTCAAAGGTAGATAGAAGTGCAGCCTATGCTAGCAGGCATGTAGCCAAAAATTTGGTAGCTGCTGGAGTGGCAGATGAAATTTTGGTACAAGTAGCTTATGCTATAGGTGTCTCTGAGCCTGTATCTATTACCGTCAATACCTATGGCACAGCACATATAGCTATGACAGACGGTGAAATAGCACAAAAAGTAGCACAACTATTTGATATGCGTCCCAAAGCTATCGTGGAAAGGTTTGGATTGAAAAAACCAATCTTTTCTCCTACGGCTGCATATGGACATATGGGAAGAAAACCTTATACCAAAGATGGACTAGAGTTTTTTACCTGGGAAAAACTAGACTATGTACCTCAGGTAAAAGAAGCCTTTGGATTATAAATAGATGCTAGACAAATACGATAGTAGAAAAAATTATAAAAGTCTGACCCTTACGGTTGGACTTTTATGTTTTATGCTGGTTGATAGCATTGCTAAGGAAAAGTTTTCTGCCAAGGCTATAGCAAACATTGCTACACCCCATGTGCTTAGTACCCATAGCCTAGGTTTATTTTCCGCAAGGATAAATCCACACTTTCAGCTAGAGGCAAGCAAGCGCATTCGTTTTCAATGTGATATGGCCACAGGCAATGTATGGGCACCTTATGTACAACGTTTTAGACCCAAACACGCAGAAGATAGAGCATTAGTAGGGCAAACACTTTGGCACCAGCGAGACAACCCCACTTTGAGAGCTTTGTCGCATGACTCTAGCGCTTTCCATGCCGATGCTATCATCAAGACATTTATTCCTTCCTTAGTTCTTCCTCTAAGTACAAAAAGTGATATCAAATTTTCGTTACGTACTTTTTTGGTTACCGCAGGAAACTTTCCTTTTGCCACTATCGTCAGTGATGGCTTTATAGAGGCCTTTCATAGCAATGTAAAAGGAGGTGAAGATCCTTTTGGTCGTAAGGTATATGGATTTAACAAAGCCAATATTTCCTTTACTGACCAAAACGGAAAAAGCGTTGAGCTAAAGCGGAATGATTTTGTTTTTTCTGGTTTTACCACCGACTATTTTTATTATTCAAGCACCAGGCTCCCTCTCTTAGGTGAAATATATGCTAACGTAGGGATGCATATGGGTATCAATACGACACAAACCAATCCCAGCTTAGATATAGGCATCTCACAAATGATAGCAAAAGAGTACTCTCTTGGACAACGTTCTTTTTTATTGGTAGGCTTGGGGACACAACTACTAAGAAAAAATCTAGTGAATTATGGTCAAGCTTTGCAGCTTACCTCCAATGCTTATTTGTTTAGCTTTAGCCTAGAGCCAAAATTGGTCAAAGAAACGAAAAAAGGAAGGCGATTTGCTATCGCTTGGAACTTTCACTATCAAAGTCCTTATGATCGTAGGAAGGAATTTGAAGAAACAATCTTTGTAGGTGAGCGACATACCTCTCATTGGCATTTGGGAACAACACATCTTTACCAAGCCTTAGAAACACATACCTTTGTGCTTTCTTTTTTTAAGAAAAATAGCTTATCCTTTTATTTTCAACAAGATTTTAAAGTGAATAATAATGCCGATTTGCAGACGGGTATTAGTTATCAATTTACACTTTAGAGTTAGGCTAAGGATTGTCTGAATTGTAAATGATTTTATGATCTATAGTTTCGCTTTTGAACTGTAAGTCCTCGTCTTTTATTTTTAATAATAACTCAAACTCTGTGGGTAGTTTGTTGCTATCTTGAAAGCTATCCAATATAAAATCATTAAACGCCTTAGAGTGTAAATGTTTGAAAACAACTTGTCAACCAAACCTATTGTTACATAATAAAAACAATACATAACGTCCATTTGGGAGTAGCTTTCTTTTGATGATAAGGTACATTTCCCTACTCTTAAAGTTTACAGTCCTACTACATTCATCATCTCTGCAAAACTTTTTTATAGCAAATCTATTGTTGTCATCGAAGACAAATTTTGAACTATCAAAGAGCGCAGAAAATTTATGAAAATTGCCAGAAGCCGTTTTGCTGATAAAAAGGGTATTATGTTGTAATGTGTTTAGATCATCAACCATGATAGACTCTAAGATATTACATTCTGTACCCGCTAAACCCCATTCTAAGTTGATCTGTGTGGCAATGTGCATATGCTCAATGTCTATATGACGATAAAACTTTGGATTGGTAATTTTTTTCCCTGTCTGCACTGAGCTTATCGAATCAAACTTTTCTTTGTCTGTAGGTAATGATAAGTCTGTATCTAAGATATACTTTCTTGTATTCAATGTATGGTCTATCTCTAAGTATAGCTCTCGGCTTCCCAATGCGATATTAAGAGTTTGATCAGTATCTAAAAAGCTACTTACAAAAGTACTTTTGTCTATCTTAGTATGAGACGAGCTGTGAGTTCGTACCAATAATATAGACAGGAATACAACCATAGCAAGAAGTACCGCACTAATGTAGTACAATGTAGTTAATCGCTTTAGCTTATTTTTTTTTGATTGTTTTAGTGTTTTGTTCTTTAACTTGGAAAACTCAATCTTATATTTCCCTTTAGGTATTTGAATTTTAATATCATCATTTTTTCCTTCTGATAGATAGTAGAGATCTAAGTCTTTGCGTAAGTTAAATACCTTATTGCGAATGCGAGAATCTTGAACACCACCCAAATGGTCTTTACTATTACCTAATATATCTATTGCCAATGTGCTAGACTTCACTACCTTTCCTTCTTTAGTAGCTTTTGCGAGGTATTGAAGGATTTTTACATATAAGTCGTCTTTAGATAATATTTTTGATTTACAAATATTATCTATCGTCTCGTAAATACGTTCAAAGTCTAGTTCTTTTTTCCCATAGGGTATTTTTTATCGCAGGTTCAATCAAACTCAACAGAAAGTATTGAATAGCCAAAGATAACAAAGGTAAAATTAACTGCATGCCTAAACTTTAAATATCGGTTCTAAAACTAGATCATTAGTCTATTTTTAGCAAAATCATATCGAATTGCGGATATCTTAGGTAGAAAATTCTTATAGTCCTTGAACTAATATTATTCAATACCAATAAAATACGTATCTTTGCTGGTCTTTGGAAAATAAAAAATGACTACAAAAGAATCATTGGATACGGAAAATATACCACGGCATATAGCAATTATTATGGATGGTAATGGCAGATGGGCAAAAAAGCAAGGCGAAATGCGAACTTTTGGTCATACAAATGCCATACTTTCTGTAAGAGAAGCAATAGAGGGTTGTGCAGAATTAGGAGTAGAGACATTGACTTTATATGCTTTCTCAACAGAAAATTGGGGAAGACCCAAAGAAGAGGTCAGTGCCCTTATGCAACTTTTAGTTGACACTATTCATCAAGAGAAAGATAATCTAAAGAAAAATAATATTAAGCTAGAAGCGATAGGCAATATTGATGAATTACCACAGGATTGTATAAAACAACTCCAACACACGATAAGCGATACCGCTAAATATGACGGCATGACCGTGATACTTGCTCTAAACTATAGTGGCAGGTGGGACATCACGAATGCGCTAAAGGCAATTAATAAAGATATCACTGACAATAAAATTGATAGTGAAAGTATATCAGAAGAACTTATTTCTAGTTACCTATCTACCGCTAAGCATAGTGATCCTGAGCTACTCATTAGAACTAGTGGAGAGCTTAGAATAAGTAATTTCTTGTTGTGGCAGTTAGCTTATTCAGAAATTTATATTACAGATACGTTATGGCCAGATTTCAGAAAAAGTAACCTACACGAGGCAATAGCTAATTATCAAAAACGTGAAAGAAGATTCGGTAAAACCAGTGAACAATTAGTATCATAAATGAAAACCTTATACATATCTACACTCTTTTTATTGCTTTTAAGCAATAATCTATTTCCTCAAGCTGGTACCATACCATTGAACTACCAAAACCCAAAAGAATATACCATTTCCAAAGTAGTCGTTACAGGTAATGTAACGCTTGATAAGCAAGCTATTGCTTCTTTTGTTGGTTTTGGTGCAGGAGATATTATAAAAATACCTGGAGACAAAATCTCTCAAGCGATCAAAAATATTTGGAAGCAACGCCTCATAGATGATGTACAAATAGATGCAGAAGATATAGGAGACGGTAAAGTAATTTTGTACATCAAAGTGAGAGAAAGTTCTAGACTCGACGGTTATACCATTACTGGTGTTTCCAAAGGTGCTCAAAACGATATCGCTGATGAAACCTCACTCATAGAAGGGGCTTTGGTCTCGCCTGCTTTAATAAAGAATACTAAAGTTCGCATTAAAAATTACTTTTTAGAAGATGGGTTTTACAATGCCAAAATAAATATAAGAGAAGTACATGATAGCATCAGAAAAGGCTATGTGTTCTTAGAGATAGATATTGATAGAGGCAAAAAATTAAAAATCTTAAAATTAAACCTTACAGGAAATAAAGGTATCACCGACAAGGAGCTAAAGAAACAGCTTAAGAAAACCAAACAGAAAAAAGGACTACGATTATTCAAAAGGTCAAAATATATTGAAGAAGAGTTTGCCGAAGACAAGGAAAGACTTATAGCTTATTACCAAAAAAATGGATATAGAGATGCGAGAATCATTGCTGACTCTGTCCATAGTATCACCGGTAAATATATGGATTTGGATGTCAAGATATATGAAGGTAAAAAGTACTACTTTGGTGATATCAATTGGGTAGGAAATAATATCTATGATTCAAAAAAGCTCAATAGTATATTGAATATCAAAAAAGGCGAAGTTTATAATAAAGAATTACTAGACCAACGCTTAAACATGAACCCTACAGGTCAAGATGTTTCTTCGCTTTACTTAGACAATGGATATTTATTTTTTAGAGTTAACCCTACCGAAGTAAAGGTTAAAGGAGATACCATCGATATTGAAATGCAAATCTATGAAGGTAAAGTAGCTACTATCAATAAGGTTATCGTTACGGGGAATACCAAAACTAGTGACCATGTAGTCTTACGAGAAATAAGAACATTACCAGGTCAGAAGTTTAGCAGAGCAGATTTGATACGTACACAGAGAGAATTGGCACAATTAGGTTATTTTGATCCAGAACTAATGGGAATAAACCCTATGACAAACCAAAATGCTGGTACTGTAGATATAGAATATAGCCTTGTAGAAAAACCAAACGACCAATTGCAACTCTCTGGTGGTTGGGGAGGTCTAGTAGGCTTTGTAGGTACACTGGGTATTGTGTTCAATAATTTTTCTTTGAGAAATATTACTAACACAGAAAATTGGGATCCACTACCTACCGGTGACGGTCAGCGTCTCTCTTTGCAAATGAGAGCCAACGGAAAACAGTTTCAAAATTATTCTTTATCCTTCACAGAACCTTGGTTAGGAGGAAAAAAACCTACTTCATTTACAGTGAGTGCCAACAGGTCTGTACAACGAAGGTTTGACGGTAACGAAGTTATTGGCTCTTTAAAGCTTTCTGGTATTACGCTTAGTCTCGGTAGAAGACTCAAAGTACCGGACGATTACTTCACGCTTACGAATAGTCTTTCTTATACAAGGTATAACCTCGATAGGTATGTAAGCTCTCTATGTGAAACATGTGTTGCCAATAACCTTTCCCTTAATACTACTATTGCAAGAAACAACATAGGGACAAATCCGCAGTTCCCTACCAAAGGTGGCTCTATGTCTTTGAGTATGACATTGACGCCTCCATACTCGCTCATAGATAGAAGTATAGAAAATTTAGACGAGCCAGAGATTTATAAACTTATAGAGTTTCATAAATGGATGTTTGATAATTCATGGTTTGTACAACTTACTGGAAATCGTAGAAAAAATAATGTTTTTGAGGCTAGTAAGACCACTCGACCATTTGTGCTTCACCTAAGATCTCATTTTGGTTTTATCGGCTCTTACAATAGAAACTTGGCAACAGGTCCTTTTGAAAGATTCAATGTTGGTGGTGATGGTTTGTCTGGCTTTAATATCCTATTGGGGTCTGATGTTATTGGACTTAGGGGCTATGAGAACAATTCATTGCCAAATGAATTTAATGCCAATAGTAACCTCGGTGGTATCATTTATGATAAGTTTGTTACAGAAATTCGTTTTCCTCTGGTAACACAAAGTGTGGCGACCGTATTTGTCCTTGGCTTTTTGGAGGCAGGAAATGCTTGGAGAGATACAAAAGATTTTAATCCATTTGAGGTATATCGCTCTAGTGGTGTAGGAGTAAGAATATTTATGCCTGCCTTTGGTATGATAGGTATTGATTATGGATACGGCTTTGACGAACTCAAAGATGCCGCTGGAAACAGACTAAACCGTGGTCAATTTCACTTTACCATTGGCCAACAGCTGAGGTAGCATCCATTATTGTTATAAAAGTCATTACTCTTTCTTTGTATGATACGCTTACGTCATTTCTTTTTTTTCATACTGTTGCCATGCTTTGGTATGCAGGCATATGGTCAGAGGATGGGCTATGTAGATAAACAATTGATATTGCGCAAAATGCCAGAATATCAGCTCGTCAAAGAAGAACTAAAAAAAGTGGCTGATCAACATCAAGTCAAGATAGAAGCCTTGGGCAGCAAGCTCGATGAGATGACTGTTACTTACCGACTTGAAGAAGTGATGTTTACAGAGGCTATGAGAGAGAAAAAAAAACAAGAATTAGCCAAAATAAAACAAGAGCTCAAAGCCTATCAGAAAAGAATATTTGGTATCAATGGTTTACTTTTTTTGAAAGAAAATGAATTAATGAAGCCATTATACGATAAATTAAATGAGGCATTGCAACGCATAGCCAAAAAAAACAGTCTAGGGGTTATCTTTGACAAACAACAATACGATTTAACCTTTTTTTATGCTAGCTATTCTTCTAATTACACCAACAAAGTATTGGAACTAATGGGCTTGACATCAAAAGAAGATGAACAAAAAAAATAAAGTCTGTATGTTGAAAGTAAAAAATTAAACGTTATAGCTTAGATCAACTCAAAAGATTATGCTTGTTACATAACGTACACCTACGACTTAAAACGTACATAAACATATGAAACTACCATGTTAGAGATGAAAAGTTGAACGTTAAATGTTGATGTATATTGGATTTAGCTAACAACGACATAATAAAAAACTATAAGTATTTTTGGACGACTACTTAATAACTCTATAAATATCATATAGCTACTAACTTAAACACAAGAATACACGAACACTCAAACACATTTTAAAATACATAAAACCCGCAGGGCGGGAGGGCAATAATTAAAACATATATAATATACTGAATAACCATATGTTAGTGCTCATGTCTAACGACTAGTTACTAACTGCTAAATACTTTTAAAACCATGAAACAAATAAAACTAACTTTTATAGCAGTCTCTTTATTCTTTGGAATAAACAACTATACTCACGCTCAAGAACAACTAAAAATAGGATATGTAAATGTTGAGTACGTAATGTCCCAGTGGCCCAAACTAAAGGCTGTTAAATCTGAGCTCCAAACGTATGAAAAACAATTGCTAAGTGAAATAACCGTAAAAGAGCAAGAGTTGCAAACCAAATATGCCGAGTACCAAAAAAATGCCGCTTCATTGAGTGATGCTATAAGACAAGCAAAAGAAATAGAAATACAAAGCTTAGACAATCAAATAAAGTTATATAGAACTAACGCACAGACAAAATTCGCCGAGAGGCAACAAGAAAAATTAAAGCCTTTGTTTGACGAAGTTTCTGACAAAATAAATGAAGTAGCCAAGGAAAAAAATTATTCGCATATATTCAATCAGACCATAGAGGCAAATTCTGTATTGCTATATGCTAAAAATGAGTCTGATAACTTATCTATAGATGTCTTAAAAAAACTAGGTGTCGAAGTACCCAAAGAGGACTTACCTACAACTGAT
The DNA here is from genome assembly GCA_011524675.1 of Cytophagales bacterium. GTDB lineage: Bacteria > Bacteroidota > Bacteroidia > Cytophagales > JAAEPT01 > WTJX01. The sequence goes on along the minus strand of WTJX01000625.1, from coordinate 1,056 downwards.
AAATAATAATGAAAAAGTTACGTTTCACTCTTTTGAATTTTTTCTCTTTAAAAACGATTCTAGTTTTAGCATTGCTTAACCTATCATTAGCTTCTGTTGCTCAGAAGCTAGGGTATATAAATGGCGACGAGATCTTAAAAAAAATGCCTGAGTATAAGGCAGCGCAACAAGAAATAGATGGTGTCTCTGTCAACTATCAAAAAGAGATCGAAAAAATGCAACAAGAGCTAGATGGCATGTACCAAGATTACAAAAAAGAAGAAATCTTGCTCACCGAAGAAATGAAACAAAAGAAAAAGGAATTGATTGTTGAGAAAGAAACGGCGATAAGAGATTACAGACAAAAAATATTTGGGCATGAAGGTATCATCTTTCAAAAAAGACAAGAGCTATTGACTAGTGTCTATGAAAAGCTACTAAGTAAAGTAAGAGAAGTAGCACAAAGACACAAACTCCAGTTTGTTTTTGACAAATCATACGATTTGTTAATGATCTATACCGACCCAATGCACGACTATACAGACTTTGTGTTGGAGGCATTAGATTTAAATGAAAAAGAGAAAAAGTAAATAAGAATGAAAAAAATAAAAATAGGTATCGTAGCGATATCTTTATTCTTTGGAATAAACTATGCACAAGCACAAGATGCTACAGCAGAGGTAAATAAACTAAAGATTGCTTACGTAAGTGTAGAAACCGTACTCTATAAGTGGAACAAAGTAGCGACTTTAATGTCTGAGATGAAAGTTTATCAACAACAACTACTTAAAGAGGTTGATGCACTACAACAAGAGTATAATACTAAGGCTGCTGAGTTCCAAAGAGACGCGCCAACATTAAACGAGACCGAACAACAAGCAAGAATTATTGACATAAAAAGTTTGGGAGATCGAATTCAGCTTTACAGTAGCAATATTGAACCTAAAGTTAATCAAAGAACTAATGAAAAACTTCAACCATTATTTGGTGAGATATCTGTTATAGTAAATGAAATAGCCAAAGAAAAAAATTATTCTCATGTTTTCAATCAGACTTCAAATGGTAACTCTATATTAT
>WTJX01000345.1 GCA_011524675.1 Cytophagales bacterium | reverse complement strand
AAGCAAATAGAATACGCCAAAAAAGACATAGGCTACCATGATGTCATAGGCGAAAATTCAAGGAGAAAACCTAAACCATAGTGATACAAAAGTAAAATCAAAATGTCCGTTCTGTAAAGCAGACAGCGTTCTTATTATTAGAAGGCTTTGCATAACCTTACTTATGTAAAGCCTTTCATGTATATATGAATGAATTTTGATAGTTTTTGATGTAATATTACCTACATGTTATATATACATTTATTATCTTGCAGGTACACATTAAAAAAATTATTTCTAATTCATTTATTTAAAAATATGAAACGATTTATTCATTGCTTTTTTCTTATTTTTTTATTCTCTGTTACCCCGCAAGTACAAGCAAAAAAGCCCAATTTTATTATTATTCTTACTGATGACCAAGGCTATCAAGACCTAGGTTGTTTTGGATCTCCAAAAATCAAAACGCCCAACTTAGACAAGATGGCAGCAGAAGGCATGAAGTTTACAAGCTTTTACGCCCAAACCGTTTGCGGTCCTTCTAGAGCATCGCTCATGACAGGTTCATATCCTATGCGAAATGAACGCGAAGATGATGGTGTTATACCACACCCTGCACTATCACTCAATGAAGTAACTATCCCAGAAATACTTAAACCTCAAGGCTATGCCACAGGCATGGCAGGTAAATGGGACTTGCAAGGAAGAAAAGCAATCCCTAATATCGGAGAAACAGATTTAAGTCCCTGTAATCAAGGCTTTGACGAATGCCTTTGGATGAAAGCAGCAGAAGCTAAAATCATATGGCAAGGAGATGAAATCCTCATTCCCAGATGCGATCGTACTACCTTGACCAAAATGTTTACAGACAATGCTATTTCTTTTGTAGAAAAAAATAAAGACAAGCCTTTCTTCTTTTACTTGGCGCACCCTATGCCACATACACCACTTGCCGCCTCAGCACAATTTTTAGGAAAATCCAAAGACGGTCTCTACGGAGATGTGATAGAAGAGTTAGATTTTCATACAGGAAGACTATTAGACAAAGTCAAAGAATTAGGATTAGACGACAATACTTATATTGTTTACTATAGTGATAATGGTCCTTGGTGGATAAAAAAAGCACATGCAGGTCATGCCGAGCCTTTACGTTCTGCCAAAACAAGTACCTATGATGGTGGTGTTCGCGTACCATTCATCATACGCGCACCAACCAAAGTGCCAGCAGGTACAACATCCGACCTAGTAGCAGCAAGCATAGACCTATTACCTACCATCGCCAAACTTACAGGCGCAAAAGTTCCAAAAGACAGAGTAATAGACGGATTAGACATTTCTGAGGTTTTTCATGGTAAGCAAAAAGCACTCGACAGACCGTTTTTCTTCTATCAGTATCAAGCACTCAGAGCAGTAAGACAAGGAGACTGGAAACTACATCTTGTACACACAGACCTAGACAGAACCAAAGAAGGAAAAAAATGGTTGATTCATGTACCCGAAAAAGACAGACCATACATAGAAGAAATCACCCTTTACAATTTGAAAGACGACATCGGAGAAACCACCAATGTAGCCAAACAAAACCCCAAGGTAGTTCAAAAGCTATTGAAGCAAATAGAATACGCCAAAAAAGACATAGGTTACCATGATGTCATAGGCAAAAACTCAAGAAGAAAAGTAGTAAAATATTGATAAGAAATCTTGCTAGAAGGAAGCACAAAACGTTAGTACAGAGACTCAATTATGAGGCTTTTCATAACTAAGGTTTTGTGCTTAGTCAAGGCTTTCAAAATTTTAAAATCCTCATTTACAATCAGTAAACTGCGGTTTTAAAATTTTATATAACGCCAAATAAATGCAAAAGATGGTTTTGCAAAGCCTTCTATTAATCACTGTAAAGCTAGCGAAAAGTATGTTGACAAGTTTATGATAAACTAAAACCGTACGTCACCGCGAGTGTAGCGACGCGATCCAGAATGATACGCTAGACGCTTTCATATCCTTACACCTATAGTTTAGCCTACTACCTTTAGTATGACGAGTTTTTAGCTACTTAAGTAATAGGCTTTGAGCTGTGGTCTATGCGCTTCTACATCTTTTGTCTTAAAAATCATTGTATTTTTCAATAAAGCTCTAAAACGTTTTACTTTTCACCTTCAACCTTCAACTTTTTCAATCGTAAATAGTCAATCCTCCAATTGTAAATCGAAGCCCCTTCATTATTTTACTTTTTTAATTTCTTCATTTTTTAAAAAGCCACTTTCGTGGAATGTAATCTAGTATTTACTATTTAGAGATTTTACCCAGTTCTTTAGGTAAACCTATTCTTCGAAGCATGTCGTTTGCTTTTTCTACTTTTTCTGGGAAAAGTACTTGACCTTTATATTTGTTTAAAGTTTCGTCAATACGTACAACAGGTGTTTTTTTATTATTTAATTCTTCGGGTTTCATATTAATTGATTTTTCTTACGAGTAAATAACCTACATAGTCTTTATCTTTTTGGAACAACTCCCAGCTATCTTTTAGTTCTCCAAATATATCAAAATCGCTATTAACCTCTTCTAGGTATTTATTTATTCCTATTCGATAAAGTCTAGTTCTAGATTCTGTACTACCTGTAACATAGATCATTGTATCTTTATTTTTATCAGAGAAAACATAAATAGCACTTACCACAGTAGCTAATACTTTTTCACTATCTCCATTATTTGAAACTACTAAATCATCTATTTTACCTGTTTTTAAATCTTTATCACCAAAAGCTAAATTATAGATATTTTTTAAGTTTGTGGGAGTAAACTGTATCAGCTTATGTATTTTACCTTTTACTCCTTCACTAATAAACTCAAAAGTTTCTTGATGAATATCTGATGATAATGTGTATCTAGGAAGGTTCATAGTGTAAATGTAAGGTGTATATGTTTTACATAAAAAATGCTACAAAGGAAAGTTTACTTTTATGTCGGGTAAAACTTGTTGAATTAATCTCTATTTTCCCAATACCCACAAGCCCCCTCTTTAATCCCACCCCGCATACTGGCTCTTAGCGAGTGGCGAGCAATAAATCACAAAATTCAAAAGTTTGTTATTTGATTTTTGTTGCTCCCCACTAGCCGGCTCTTAGCTAAAAACAGACTAAGGT
>WTJX01000363.1 GCA_011524675.1 Cytophagales bacterium | reverse complement strand
CATAGTCTATTTTATGAGCTTTTGGCTATTAGGTATTAGCAGTTAGCTTTTTTGTTTGACTTTTGTTATTTGTTTTTTAGGATTTTAACTCATAATCCATACACTCAATTAATCACTAATCATTAACCACTAATCACTGTAAAAACCCATAATTCAACACTAATCGTTAATCACTAAACATTAATCACTATTCCCAAATTTGCTTCGGTCAAAAAATATATTTTATTTTACAAAAAAAATCTATCTTATCTTACACAAGGTTTTTCCATTAAAAACAAGAACTTATCCCCATGCTAGTATATATACGATATTTCCTTTTGGCACTACTCTCTTTATTCATTACCATAAGTAGTCAAGCACAAAAAGAAGCAAGCCAAAGCGCAAGCATACAAGCGATAAAAGACTCCATTGATACTATAGAAAGGCACATCATTGCCAAAGAAAGCTACACAGAAAGTCTAGCCGCTGGAGGTTGGACACTCCCTGTAGGTGTGCGCAGGACTGTAGGCGAAAATACATATACCGTCATGATAGAACGTATTTATATGAATGCAAGAGGTCGCTATTTTAGTGCTTCCGTCATCATGCGTATTCCCGAAAGCAAAGAACCTTTATATTTTCGTGCCACCGACATTCCCCTAGGCATGAACGGCATAGGAAGTAACAAAATACCATTGATAGAAAACACAACGATCCAACTCAATGGCACAAACAGTATAGAGCTATTGACAGAAAACAAAAACACCTACGTAGAGATACAATGTAATGGTAGCTATAACCAACTATGTATAGAAGGAAAACACACCTTTACCAAAATAGACAATAGCAACAAAACATCTCCCCAAACGGAAAGCTTTCGTACACAAGTCTTAGCATGGAACGATATGGTCAGCCGTTTAGACCAAAACCATCCAAACAATAGCGCCAGCCGTGCAAACTATAAATCCATTGTAAAAACAATCCTATCACCTAATCCTAATGAGGGAATATTCCACACATGGGTACTACTGAGCGATACTGCTACACTAGACTATAAGATCATGGACGAACAAGGCGAAACCGTGATCGAAAACATAGGTAGCAAAGCACGTAAGCTTCATACCGAAGAATTTAATCTAGGCTATCTGCCTGCGGGAATCTATTTCCTACATATCATACACCCCTCAGAGCGCAAAATCATTCGTTTTCTTAAAGAATAGTTCATAAGCTTTTAGCAGTAAGCTATTAGCTGTTAGCTTTTATTATGAGTCGATGGTCAATAGTTCATGAGCTTTTTGCTTTTAGTAGTTAGCTATTGCCTTTTTCACTCATAAACCATCACACATAATTCATAATCCATAACCATACAATTAATCACTAACACACCGTGAATCGTCTTTTTATCCTCTTGCTTCTTAGCCTTACTTTTGTACAAAGTGTTGGGCAAAACTACCCGATAAGAGTCAATACCTCGTTGACCCCTCCTTTCTCACCGCAGATTTCCAACCTTGGCAATCCAGAATCCAACAGTCTGCGTGTGCAGTTACAGTTGACAGACCTTTCTGTTCCCTCCATAGACGTACGACTCATCATGACCATCCGTGGAACAGGCATCACCATACAGACCTCGCCAAGCTACCTGCCCTCTAGCCCCATTACCCTCGCCAGTGGCGAAGTCATGACCTTGATGGGCGCAGACCTCGCCCAATACTTTAGTGCCGACCACCTCATATTTCAAGGTTATAGTGCAGCAGAGTACCGCAGGACAGGACGCATACCCGAAGGCTTCTATGAAATTAGCTTTCAAGCTGTAGCCTACTATAGAGGAGTAGGTATAAGCAATCCCAACCCCTCAATAAGAGGACTAGGGTGGTTCACCCAAAGCGAAGTCCCATGGATCGTAACACCATCGCAAGGAGACAGCATTATAGGTAAGATACCTCAAAACATAGTGTTCCAATGGCAGCCAAGGCACATTGGTACGCCAGGGGCGGCATTTATTACCGAATATACCTTGCAACTCATAGAAATATGGCCTAGCAATAGAAACCCAAACGATGCTTTTTTATCATCGCCCATACTCTTTGAAACCACCACTCAAGCCACTAGTTATGCCTATAGCATAGCTGATCCAGCCTTGGAGTATGGTCGGAAGTATGCCATACGCGTACAAGCCAAAGAGTATGATCCAAGCAATACAAGCCTTAGCAGCAGCTCAAACTTTCAAAACAACGGCTATAGCGAAGTCATCAGCTTTACCTATATCGAAGATTGTCAAATCCCTATGAACGTCTATGGAGAAGCCAAAGGGCATGACCTCATACAAATCAGTTGGGTACCACGCTACAACCACCGAAGCATAGACATACGCTACGAAGTAGTAGGCGGTTATAATACCTATTGGGAGAAAGGAGTAACAGACAATACCGCCTTTTTAAATAAGTTTCAGCCAGAGCAAGTAGTCAAATACCAAGTAAGAGGAAACTGCGAATATAATTCCTCAGCCTTTAGTATTCCGCAGACACTACAAACCTTCAAAAGCACCATACACTTCACGCCCGAAGAAGCAGCCAACAGCACACAATGTGAAGCAGGGGGAATAAAACCGCCTTTTGTGCCATCTACCTATAAGATGCTAGAGCAGTTAGCTATAGGCGACACTATTGTCACCACGACCGAAAACATCTTGGTAACCAAAGTAAGTTCTAGCAGAGGGAACGGATGGTTTATGGGCGAAGGGATAAACCAGATAACCCCGTTGGGGTTAGTAGGCAAAGGACAGTTTAAGGTACAACTCAATACTAACTATGAGATCATGGATGGTCGCTTTAGGCACAATGGGGGTAAAATAGCTTTTACTGAAAGTATGCCCATAGATGTAGTTAAGGGTGTGCTAGTATATGTAAGAGAAATTGTCTCCAATGTAGATCTAAGCAAAAAAGAGGGAAGTGAGAAAGAAGGCGGAGGTTTTAGCTTACCACCGCTAGACGTTGCCAATATCCTCAGCGAAGGCGTAGAGGCAACAGGTCAAGCACTCACCGCACTACCCAAAGCCGCAGGACAAGTGCCACAAGCCACCATAGACGTGATGGAAGGGCTTACAGAAGAAGCAGACGAACTCATAGAAGAGGCAAAAGAAATTGCTAGCGA
>WTJX01000486.1 GCA_011524675.1 Cytophagales bacterium | reverse complement strand
AAGTTAGGGCGTTTCCCTTCGGGTCGGGCTATCCGCTGTATCTTTTTTGCCCTTTAAGGGTCAAAAAAGGATGCCGCTTCTATCCCTAACGCATAAAAAAGGAGCTTTATTTTCAACTTCGTAAAGTAGAATTATAGAATAAAAAAAAACGAGTGGTTTTAGTTTAGGTTAGGGCAAAAAGTAAAACTGCCATATCACGCCCATCAAAAGTCCTATCACGATAAGCAGAGGAGACCTAAGCTTAGTAAATAATAGGATGAAAAATGTAGCTATAACCAAAAAAGCTTCAAATAGACCAAGGGTGGAATGAAAGTCTATCTCTAATGACTGAAAGAGCATGACGGCTACCGCAGCGATCAAGCCTGCACTGGCAGCACTGATACCTTCTATAGAAGCCTTAATGATACGGTACTTTTTTAATTGTTCCCAAAAACGAATCACAAAGAAAATCAGAAAAGTGCCTGGTAGAAAAATCCCTAAAGAAGAAACTATACTTCCCCACAACTGAGCGGAAAGTCCTCCCTCTCTCATAGAAAGACAACCTATATAAGATGTGAATGAAAAAACAGGACCAGGGATCGCCTGTACAAAACCATATCCCGTTCTAAACTCAGAAGCTGTCAAGTAATGTTTATATTCAACGAACTCTGTATTCAACAGTGGTACAAGGACTTGACCTCCGCCAAAGACTAAGCTACCATTCCTATAAAAATTTTCAAAAAGCAATATCACTTTATTGGACATTAGGTTACCAAAAGCTACTGCCAAGAGGAAAATTACTATAAACAATACTAGGTTTGACCAATGAATCACTAACTTTTGTTTCTCTTCTTTTTTATGTTTTTTTCGGTACAAAGTTGCGGTAACAAAGCCTGCCAATAAGATAACAATAGGATAAAAGAAGGTTGCCAAATGAGTATTGCCAGAAAATGTAGAAATGAGATAAGCACTCACAGCAGAAAGCAACATTAGAAGAAAGCTTACTTTACCATTAACGACCTTTTTACTTATATTGTAAGATGCATAAGCAATAATACCTACTGCCATGGGTTGAATAAAGCGTGTGAAATCGTCTGAAATCTGATGTGAATGTAGGTAAGTAATGCCTAGTGCAGCACATGTCATAATAGTTACCGCTGGAAGAATCCACAATAGCAATGTCAAATAGGCAAGTTTGGCTCCTCCTATCTTGTAACCTACGGCAGTGATTGTCTGTGTAGAGGTAGGCCCAGGAAGAATCTGACATAAAGCGTTAAGCTCCAACAGCTCTTCTTCTTTGAGATAGCCTCTTTTTTTGACAAAAAAATCAAAAAAGAGTGCCAAATGCCCTTGTGGACCTCCATAAGCTGTAATAGCTATCCAAAAAACTTCCCGCAAGAAAATGAATGACCTTATTTTTTTTACTGAAGACAATACTTATATCAAATAAGCCCATAATTTACCAGTATTCATTGAAAGAAAAAAAAAAGTGAGTATTTCTAAGCGAAAAAAAATAAATTGCAAAAAAATATACTTTTCATTTATGAAAAAAAGATACGCTATCATCTATATTTCTCTATTATGCTCTTGTGGTGGAAGTCAAAACGAGACTTCTTTATTTGAAGACCTACCTATACACCAAGCAGCTAATGAAAAAGACAAAGAAACAACAGAAAAAAACACAAGCATTAAAAAAGTTGCTACCATCATAAAGCAAACGAAACTAAAAGCAGTGCCCACAGAAGAGGAAGGTGAATCATTCAAATTACTTTTGCCTGGTGAAAGGGTAAGACTTCAAGGGGACACTGTGAAATTAACTGACGAAGGAATAAATCTATTGAAAGTGGTAAACCAATATGACGAAGAAGGTTGGGTGAAAGAAAGTGATATCATTCATGATACCAAACTAGGAGTAGTAATAAAAAAAACAGAAACATTTGAAAAACCAGATATCTTTTCTTCAAGAGCTTATACGCTTACTTATGGGGAAGTGATATGGGTGAGAGAAAGTCATCTAAAAAACTGGTACAGCATCACAAAAAAAGAAAACGAATCAGACTATTGGATAAACAACCTTTCTTTTGTGTCCTTTGAAGAGGTAGATATAACCTTAGCACAAGTGCGCAAAGATGTACTGCCAGCGCTACCAAAACCACAAGCAATCTTCAAATTGCAAGAAATAATTGGTAATCAATCAAATACATCCTCTATTTTCTACAAGGAACTGTCAGATAGTCTAGGCAAATACAGGGGAGATAATCTGATAATTGAGTGATTTCAACAAAAAAAACAATGTCATCATAGAAAAGGTATATAAATGACTAGTTATTTTTAAGTCTCTACGTAATTTTTGGAATAAAGTTTGCTTATTTTTGAAAAAAATAAACGAATATGAGAAACTTTTTAATCGCATTACACGTAAGCTCGACACTTAGCCTATTGGGGCAAACTCAACAGCCTATTTCTGTTGTTATAAAAAAACTCTATGCAGAACAAAAATACTCAGAGGTTATACAAAACTACGGTCACATTAAAGCAGATACTTCCGCCACGGCTAACTATTATGTAGGTCTGTCATACTACAACAATGGAGACTATGAGAACTCCATAAAACACTTCGACTACTCTACATATAAAGATCCTGAAAAATGGGAGTCTTTTTACATGAAAGCGCAATTGCTCAACTCTTTGGAAAGGTATGAAGAAGCAAAAACAGCCTTCCAAAAAGCAGCTTTGACAAACAAAAAAGATAGTTATATCTATAGTGGTCTTGGTGATGCTAATTATGCACTAGGAAATAATCAAGAGGCATTGGATGCCTACAAGAAAGCGATAACGCTAGAGTCTCCTTTAGATCACACATACCTCATGATTGCTGAGGTTTATAAAGCTTTAGGAAATCAGACAAAAACATTAGAAGCATATTATACTGCAAAAGAAAATGTAGCAAAGGATACAGAGGCTTATTTCTTATTGCTAGACAACATAGGTGCTCATGAAATGAATGACGAAAATTACAAAGAAGCCTACGCCATTTATTACGACCTACACATTAAAAACAGGAATAACTACTATTACGTTACCAAGTTGATTCAAGCTAGTTATGGGTTAAAGAAATATAACTATGCTGCATCATACAAAAAGACTTTATAT
>WTJX01000400.1 GCA_011524675.1 Cytophagales bacterium | reverse complement strand
CAGACTTTTGTAAAAAGCAGAATAATCGAATTTTAATGTAAACTAGCTTCTTATCTACTATAAATAATAAGAAGTAAAGCGATAAAAGATATTATGTATCATTTGCTTTACTCAATAACTTATGTAGTTTTGGAATGAAGTTATTGAGCTAGCAATTATAAAAATTTTTAGTAATTTCGAGAATAGAATCCTGTTAGAACTTTTGTATTATGAAAAAGTTGAAGATCGCTTTTTTTGTAGATGTTTTAGAAGAAAACTTTGATGGTGTAGCACATACCTACCATCATATTATTCCTCGTATTCCTACAGACAAGATTGAAGTAATCTTTATTACACCTTTACCACCCAAAAATGATATTGGCTTTGAAGTAGTGCGTTGTCCTTATATATTTATGCCCTTGCAGAAGAGGTATAGGATTGGTTTGCCTGCTCTCACCACCAAGGTCAAAAGAGCGTTAAACGATTTTAAGCCTGATATTATTCATTACTCTAGTCCATCTAGTTTGGGTAAATATGCTATCAAATATGCTCAACAAAAAAAGCTTCCTATTACCAATATCTACCATACACACTTTCCATCTTATTTTGAATATTATATAAAACGTTTTCCAATACTCAAATTTTTACAAAACAAAGCACTTCATCTTTTTCATTGGTATTATCAAAATACAAATTATGTTTTTGCACCTTCCTCAGAGATGAAGAACTATTTAGAAAGTATTGGTTTTGATGTGAACAATATAGCCTACTTTAGAAGAGGAGTAAATGCAGAAATGTTTTCACCTGAGCATCAGCATGCAAACTTTAGATCAAAATATAAGATCAAAGAAAAGAACATTATTCTTTTTGTAAGCAGACTTGTTTATGAAAAAGATATAGAAACCTTAGTCAAGGTATATGACCTATTTGAGAAAAGTACGCTCGATACTGCTTTTTTGGTGGTAGGCGAAGGTGCAGGAGAGGGCTTTTTAAAAAAGAATATGCCTAAAGCCTATTTTACAGGAAAGCTAACTGGTACAGATTTGGCAGAAGCTTATGCCAATAGTACGCTTTTTTTATTTCCATCTATCTCAGAGACCTTTGGGAATGTAGTGCTAGAGTCGTTGGCGTCGGGTACTCCTGTGGTCGCTGCTAAGGCTGGCGGTCCTGTAGATATTGTAAAAGATGGTGAAAATGGCTTTTTGGTTGAGCCCAAAAATGAACATGCTTTTTTCAATAAATTGAGTATATTATTACAAGATAAAATTTTATTGACTAGTTTTGAAGAAAATGCTAGAAAATATGCGCTTACACAAACATGGGATGCCATATGTGAACGACTCTTTTTGAAATTTAAACAGTTAAACTAACATACTAATACTCAAGATTTTGCGTAACATTAGTAAATAAATAAAAATACTATGAGAAAATATCTTATTATATCTTTGATACTGATAGGCAGTATATCAAAAGCACAGCGTCTTACCTCGCATAGTTACATTGGAGAAAAGTACAATTACTCTATAAAGTTTGGTTGGTTCAAGGTAGGTAAAGTAACGATTAGTAGTTCAAACCGTTTTATTTATGAAGGTGGAAAACGATACTTTGATACTAAGATCACAGCAGGTACGGCTGGACTTGGAGGTATCTTTACAGACTTTAAAGGTGACTTTACTACTAAAATAGATGCTACTACTTATATGCCTGTATCTTCTTATCGTAATATGAAGTCTAGTGAGTCTGACAATAGACGTACAGACTATTATACTTTCAACGGTGATAGTGTACATATAAAAACAGTACGACATAAAAACAACAAAATTGATGAAAGAACACTTCCATATACCACAATGTATGATACGCCCACGGCTATCATGCAATGTAGGCTGTTGAACCTTTCTAATGCAACACCTAACCAATCTCTAGGTAAAATCAATGTATTTTGGAATAAGACAGTATATCCCGTTTCTGCTAAGTATGCAAAAAAGGAAGAAACAAAGCACAATGGAAAAAAAATGTATGTGCACAAAGTATATTTATACCTGCCCGAATCTGGCTTTTTGAAAGATAAAAAACCAGTAACAGCTTGGTTAAGTGCAGATGGTAGAAATGTTCCTTTGAGATTTGAAGCCTACACAAGGTATGGAACGATCAAATGTTACCTTACTGATGATTTATAAAAAGTCTTGTATCCATCAAGGCTTTCAAAATTTAAAAATCCTCATTTACTGATTGTAAATGAGGATTTTTAAATTTTGTATAACCCTAAATAAATTTGAAAGGTGGTTTTGCAAAGCCATCAAGTAATAAAATGTTGACTAACGATCTATGAAAGTACTTAAATATATCTTGTTGTTTTGTTATCTGTTGATTATGGCAGGTATAGCAGGTAAAACTTTGATAATTTTCCCAGGTGCAAGTGTAATCTTTCTTCTCGGACTTAATCTATTTTGGTTATTCGGGATGATTTATGGATTGGTAACTCTTATAAAAGGACGAAATAGGCAAGAAGCTGCCATGATAGCTTTATCTTTTGTTTTGACCATGGGAATAGTGTTTAAATTTATGCACTGGCCAGGAGCTTCATTCATGATTATTATTGGAAGCAGTATTTTATTGTTCGGATCGTTATTCATATTGATATTTTTTCTAAGTAAGAAAATCAAAGTAACACAAGCTATTTTATTTTTGTCGGTAGGTATCAGTAGCTTATTTTTTTGTTTTAAAATAATGAGGTGGCCGGGTGCTTTCATTTTACTTATAATCGCATTGTTTTCAATGCTAGTAGCAATATTTTTCTTGATAAGAGAGAATAAGAAATTGAATATAGCAAAAACAGTATTGCTATCTATCATGCTTTCCGTAGTACTATTATCTTCAGCCAAAGAAAGCAGTATATACAAGTTTATGAGAATAAATGATTCAATGTATAGTCATCCAGAACACTTATATACCTATGCTTGGATTTTAAATAATGAAGGAGCATACGAACAAGCAAAGAATAGTTTGGATCGGGCAATACGTGAGCTTAATGATCCAAATAATATTTATATCAATAGATTAGTAGAAAGTAAAGAGAATACGTTAGCAAGGTTCAAAAGAGCAAAAATATCATTGGAATCTACTAATTGGAGAGAATTTGAAGAGCCTAGTAG
>WTJX01000317.1 GCA_011524675.1 Cytophagales bacterium | reverse complement strand
TTAAAATGTTGTATAACGCCGAATAAGTGCAAAAGATGGTTTTGCAAAGCCTTCTATTATTCTGCTTTACGATAATAGGGGGTAGCACCAAAACCTGACAGCTTGGGGCTAAACTCCCTAAAGTAGAAATAAGTGCATGATTAATAAATACTCAAAGCCCATAGCCCATAGCGCAAAGCTTTTTCATCTTGAACACAGCAGGTTAAAGGTTGAACGTTAAAAGTAGAAGGCTGAGTCTAACACACAAGGCAAAACCTATAACGTAAAACTTAAAACCTATAACTTAAAACGTATATAAACACATGAATACATATAAGAACCTAATTTTCAGCACTATACTCCTCCTTGTAAATACAGTTGGAGCTATGGCAGTAAGTCAACTGCCCAACATCATCTACCTCATGGCAGATGACCAAAGCACATACTCGGTAGGGTGCTATGGCAATAAAGATGTAAAAACGCCACAAATGGATCAGCTTGGTAAAGACGGAATCATCTTTGACAGCCACTACAACACCACCTCTATTTGCATGGCAAGTAGGGGGAGTGTCTTCACGGGCATGTACGAATACAAGACAGGAACAAACTTTAGTCATGGAGACATGCACCCAGAGACATGGGACAAATCATACCCTGTACTCCTCAGAAAGGCGGGCTATGTAACCGCCTTTGCTGGCAAATTCGGTCTTTCCGTCAAAGGCAAAGGCATTTGCGAAAAAGAATTTGACTACTATGGCGGTGGCAATGGGCAAACCAACTATGCTACTAAAGATAATAAAAACATGGTCAAATATGCTGAAGAGTACCCACACTCTACTTTGTCTTATGGTGCTTTTGGAAGAGACTTTATCCGAGATGTAGCCAAGAAAGGCATCCCTTTCTGCCTGTCTATCAGCTTCAAAGCACCACACAAGCCTGCTACTCCAGACCCTCGATTTGATGATGTATACAAAGGAAAAACATTCACCAAGCCCAAAAACTATGGCAGAGAGCATAGTCTACACCTTTCCGAGCAAAGCAAGCAAGGAAGACAATACAGAAGATTTACAGATTGGCACTATGATACAGACTATGACTCTGTGATGGCATTGTATTATCAGCAGATCTATGGAATAGATGTAGCACTAGGCATGATACGCGAAGAGCTCAAAAAGCAAGGCGTAGACAAAAACACTGTCATCATATACACAAGTGATAATGGTTATATCTGTGGTTCGCACGGATATGGCTCAAAGGTACTTCCTATGGAAGAATCTTCTCGTGTACCGCTCATCATTTATGATCCAAGAAGTAATAGTGCAGGCAAAAAGTTACGCTCAGAAGCCTTGACAGCCAATATAGACTTTGCACCAACCATACTAGAACTCGCAGGAATACGTCCTCCAGATAATATGGATGGCACAAGCCTCACTCCACTACTCAGAGATCCATCTCAAGATGTAAGAGAACAAATTGCTTTCATCAATACCTATGGCGCTATTGCAACCCAGAGCCTTTCTTGTATTACTAAAGACTGGAAATATACCTACTGGTGGTTGGGGGATGACCAAAAAGGCATGAAGCCAACCGAAGAACTATTCAACCTCAAAGAAGATCCTTTGGAGTTACAAAACTACGCCACACATACAGACAAAAAAACACAACAACAATTGGTATTGATGCGTGAAAAGTACGATCAAGAATTAAAGAGATGGAAGAACGGAGCTGTTACCTACAACGACTATCAGAGATATATCACACTATTTGATAGAAATATTCCTTATCAAGAAAAAGAAGCATTCAAAAAGAAAAAGTAAGCTAAAGCACAATAATAGTATGTGTTATAGTAAAGCAAAAACTAAATTACTGCTGAATAGTACGAAGTATAAAGTACAAAGTATAAAGTACAAAGTACCAAGAAAATGAAAGCACTGAAAAGATAGTATGCTCTTTTCAGTGCTTTAACAGTTCAGAAAGAAAGTATTCTTCTTTGTACTTCGTACTTTGTACCTTGCTTAATGTAGGCTTTATAAGCCTTACATTGGATATACTCCCAAGACTTGGTGTTCGTTGGCTTGAGTGCCATAACCTAGTATTTCGAGCAATAGTTCAAATTGATCAGGTATACCATTTTGAAAACTTTGTAAAAGCTCTTCCCGAAAACTTGTGTCAAAAAGCTTTTCATGAATATACTTTCGAGCAGCATCGTTACTTGGTAAAATAAATAGTAGCTCGTGATGTTCAAGAGTGATAAGTTTCTTCAAAAGACAATAACTCCTAGTGAAGTTTTTCCCTTCTTTTTTTATACTAGCAGTCTTGAAGTCTACCACAGTATCTTGAAGAGTATATGACTTAAATGGTAAATACTTCATTTCACCTTGCCTAAAATTAACTCTTGAATCTAAAAAATAATGAGAAAACAATTCATACATATCAGCAGATGATGTTTTACTAAGGAAAACAGTATTTCGATCTATTTGTTTTTTCTGAGAAGAAGGTATAAGGCGTACAGGCTGCTCATAAATGACCCACTCCACTTTTAAGTCTGAAAGCAAGTAGATATTACCTATGTCGGTATGATAAAAATTTCTATCAAAAAACAAGTCTCGCTCAGGAAACTGCTCTTTTAATTTATTGAAACGAATAAAGTTTTCTGGAAGATTTACATCAGTATCATATATGGCTCTATGTCGCTTGAGTATGGTGTCATATTCATTATAAAGCCCTCTGTCGCCAAAGACAATATCCAAAGGAGCGTTTGTATTGATCAATAAAGATACAAATGAAGAGGGGTGTCCTATGGTTTTAATATTTGTACTCTGCTTAAACAATAAGTAAACACAAAGTCCTCCCAATAACACACTGGTCATCATAAACCACCAAGAAGACGTTTGTTTTGAGAGTAGCTGCAATAGTCTATTAGTTTCGACTTCTTTTATAGGTTCTTCTTCTCTAAGCAATACTTTATAATTGCCTTTAGGAATATAGATTTTTGTAGTAAAATCTTTTCCCTCGCTTAAATAAAATTGATCTAAATATTTGCGTAAGCTAAGTACTTTTGACCGGATAAAAGAGTCTCTGTTCATAGCTTTATCCCCATCATCATGGAGTAAATCAATAGCGATAGTAGAAGACTTGACATTTCTGCCTTCTTT
>WTJX01000233.1 GCA_011524675.1 Cytophagales bacterium | reverse complement strand
TATTAGCTCATCTAGCAGTTCTTTGGTTAACTCAAAAGTAGCTTTCATGAATTATAATGTGTTCGAGTGTTCGTGTTTTCTTGTGTTCAAGTTGACAACTGTCTATTATTCAGTTAGTTATTGTAGTTTTTTTAATTATACCTTTGCGAGTAAACAGACTTATTCAAACTCAAAAAAGCCTAATGACGAAATCATAAATCACAAAAATCAAAAGTTTGTCATTTGTTGCTCCCCGCTAGCTGGCTCTTAGCTAAAAACAGACTAAGGTCTATTTTTTAAACGCTACAGTCCTAGTGCTTTCTGGATTTAATGAAACATGCTGATTATCAATGATTTACAAAACATGTCATTGGTAGTTAGACTCAATCTTCAACTTTTAATTTTCGGTCGAAACTTGTTTCGTCAGTGTAATAAAAGCTTCTACATCTAGTTGCTCTGGGCGTAAGCCTAATACCTCTTCGGGTACATTGTCTAAGCTCAAGTTTAATTTTTTCAAAGAGTTGCGCAATGTCTTTCTGCGATTATTGAAACTTGCTTTCACTACCTGAAAGAATAGCTTTTCATCACAAGGTATTTCATCTCTGTACTTTTCTAAACGTATCACACCAGAATCTACTTTTGGAGGAGGCGTAAAAACCTCTGGCGGTACAGTCAAAAGGTATTCTATACGATAGAACGCCTGCATAAAAACACTCAATATTCCGTATTTTTTGCTACCATGTGGTGATGCGATGCGCTCGGCTACTTCTTTTTGAAGCATACATACTATCCAAGGAATTTGACTTCTATATTCTAAGATTTTAAAGAAAATAGGAGAGGAGATGTTGTAAGGGAAATTACCAATGATGTTAAACGATCCTTGGAAGCGTTCTGATAAATTAGCTTTTAAAAAGTCTTCACCAAAGATTTGTTTTTCAGTAAGGATATTGTTTTCTATCAGATAAGCTACTGACTCAGTGTCTATCTCAAAGACAGACAAACGTTCGCCATATATGGTAGAGAGGTATTTGGTCAGTACTCCCATACCGGGACCAATCTCAGTAAGTGGTGTGTCACTGTCTTTTTCTGATAAACCCTTAACAATAGCTTCCGCAATACTTTCGTCATTTAAGAAGTGTTGTCCTAGGTGCTTTTTAGCGCGTACTTGCTTTGAATGACGATGTTCCATGCTTAATTTTTATAAATAAATAAGTAGCTAGTGCCGCTAATACCAATATATTCACCCTCATTATCAATGGAGAATTTTATCCCAAGCGTTATCTCTTCATCGGGTAAGTTATCATAAACATTACTTGATGAAATATGTGATACTATTGTACTGTTTGTAGATACACTACTTCCCTCTATGACTTGTTCATTGGTTTTGTCATAGAGTTCTGCTGTAGCAGTAAATGCGCTGGTTCCTTCTTCACTATACTCACCAACACCAAAATTGGCTACAAAAATGATAGAGTCAACATTACTCCAATAGTTTTTATTAAAGCGGATTAAATCTCCAATGATAATATCTTCAGAATATGCTGAAGAACTTCCTGGATTCATACTAAAAATTTCTAGTCGTACTTGCTTGTCTGTTTCTATTACGGGAGTATCTTCCCCTTTTTCTGTTTCGCAACTCATCAATGAGATGAATAAAGCACATAATATAATTGCGTAATTTTTCATTTTATTTGGTTTAAACAATTAACATTAAAACTAAAAAAAAAAACACACACTTTTCTTACAGAAAGACTAAGCAGCCGTAGATTCTTTTACCTCATCTTTTTCTACTTTGAGGTTATTGATGATGAACTTTTGCCTATCAGGTGTGTTTTTTCCCATAAAATAAGTCAATAATTTTTTAATAGACGTATCTTCTTTCAAAATAATTGGCTCTAACCGAATGTTTTCTCCAATGAAGCCTCCAAATTCATCAGGGCTAATCTCTCCTAATCCTTTAAAGCGTGTGATTTCGGGCTTATTTCCCAGTTTGTTTACCGCAGCTACTTTTTCTTCTTCTGAGTAACAATAAATTGTTTCTTTCTTATTACGCACCCTAAACAATGGTGTCTCTAAAATATAAATATGCCCTTCTCTTACTAAGTCTGGAAAGAACTGTAAGAAGAAAGTGAGCAATAATAAGCGTATATGCATACCATCTACATCGGCATCTGTGGCGACCACGATTTTATTGTATCGTAAATGTTCTATGCCATCTTCTATGTTGAGTGCATGTTGCAATAAGTTAAACTCTTCGTTTTCATATACCACCTTTTTGGTCAAACCAAAACAGTTCAAAGGTTTCCCTCTCAAACTAAATACCGCTTGTGTTTGTACATCTCTTGACTTGGTGATCGACCCACTGGCAGAGTCTCCCTCAGTTACAAAGATCATGGTATCATCGCAGGCTTCTTTTTTCTTATCGCCAAAGTGTATGCGGCAATCTCTTAGCTTTTTGTTATGGAGATTGGCTTTTTTAGCACGTTCATTAGCAAGCTTTTTGATCCCTGCGATATCTTTACGCTCACGCTCCGACTGCTGTATTCTTTTTTGTAGTGCTTCTGCTATGTCTGAATTTCTGTGTAAAAAGTCATCTAACGCTTTTTTTACAAAGTCATTGACAAAGGTACGTAGGGTAGGGCCATCTGGTCCAACGGATTGAGAACCTAGTTTGGTTTTGGTTTGAGATTCGAATACAGGTTCTTGCACACGTACACTTACAGCTCCTACAATGGATGCTCGTACATCGGAGGCATCATAATTCTTTCCATAAAACTCTCGTACTGTCTTTACTATCGCTTCTCTAAAAGCGGCTAAGTGTGTTCCACCTTGGGTAGTATATTGTCCATTGACAAAAGAATAATACTCTTCACCATATTGGTTGCCATGCGTTACCGCTAGTTCTATATCATCACCTTTGAGGTGTACTATAGGGTAGCGTCTGTTTTCTTCGTCTATCTTACGTGCCAAAAGATCTTTTAGGCCATTTTCGGATTTGTATTTTTTGCCATTGAGGACAATGGTCAAACCAGCATTGAGGTAAACATAGTTCCATATCTGATCTTCAATAAACTCTGGAATAAAACGGTAGTTTTTAAAAATACTTTCATCAGGTTGAAAAACCATTTTAGTACCATTTCTTTCACTAGTACGTTC
>WTJX01000414.1 GCA_011524675.1 Cytophagales bacterium | reverse complement strand
AAAGTACCTTAGATTAAAGTTAAATGCAAAAAATAATTTAATACACTTAAATCATGCTCATCCATCTTCGTTTTTAAATGAAATTGAAGATGGGAAGAACTATTTAGGCTATTTTCAGTCGGATTTATTTTTTAAGGAAAATAAAAAACTTATTGAAAATGAGTTTTTGGTGAAAGAAGAATATAAACAAAGTTTTTTAAGAAAGTATGGTGAATTATACACAGATAATAAGGTCTTTGTAATTCATGTAAGACTTGGAGACTATGAAAATAATAAGTTAGAAGGGGTATCTATATCGCTACCAGCCGAGTATTATTATCATATACTGGCTAAATATGATATGACAAAATATAAAGTTTTAGTTATAAGTAATCGTGTAGAGAAAGCAAAAAAAATGTTTGATGACTATCCAGACTTTTTAGTTTTTCAAGACGATATGATTATTGATTTTCAAAAGATTATGAATGCAGATGTGGCAATCATTGCTAATAGTACCTTTTCTTGGTGGGCAGCTTATTTAAATTCAAAGCAGGATAAAAAAATATATGCCCCTAAAAATTGGTTAGGTTATAATAGAAATAAGGAATACCCTGTAGGAATAATGACAGATGAATTCTATTGGGTTGACCATAAAGATCAATCATTTTAGTAATATTGTAATTTATTAACCCACGTATTAAAAAATGAGAAAGGCACTAATAACAGGAGTTACGGGGCAAGACGGAGCATATTTGTCAGAATTGCTATTAAAAAAAGGTTACGAAGTACACGGAATAAAAAGAAGAAGTTCTTTGTTCAACACGCAAAGGATAGATCATTTATATCAGGATATACATGAAGAGGATGTTAATTTTATTCTCCATTATGGAGATTTAACAGATTCTGCTAATATTATGAGGTTAGTTCAGGAAATAAAACCTGATGAGATTTATAATTTAGGAGCACAATCACATGTACGTGTTAGTTTTGATTCTCCTGAATATACAGCCAATGTAGATGGGATGGGAACATTAAGAGTCTTAGAAGCTGTAAGAGCAGCAGGGTTAACAAAAACAACAAAAATATACCAAGCATCTACTTCAGAATTATACGGTTTAGTGCAAGAAATACCACAAAAAGAAACAACTCCCTTTTATCCACGTTCACCCTATGCTTGTGCTAAAATATATGGCTATTGGATTACAGTAAATTACAGAGAAGCATATGGCATGTATGCATGCAATGGAATACTTTTTAATCATGAATCTCCTTTGCGAGGAGAAACCTTCGTAACAAGAAAAATTACAAGAGCAGCAGTAAGAATAGTCCTAGGTTTACAAAAACAATTGTTTTTAGGGAATTTAGATGCAAAAAGAGATTGGGGACATGCTAAAGACTACGTAGAAGCTATGTGGCTAATGTTACAACAAGATCAAGCAGAAGATTTTGTAATAGCAACAGGTGTAACCACAACCGTTAGAGACTTTGTAGTAAAAACATTTGAAAAATTAGGTGTTACATTAAACTTTGAGAAAAAAGGAATTGAAGAAATTGGGAAAATATCATCTAGTAGTATCTATCCACTTTCTGAAGGTCAAGTAATTTTAAGAATAGACCCTAGGTACTACCGTCCAACAGAAGTAGATGTTTTACTTGGAGATCCATCCAAAGCGAAAGAAAAATTAAATTGGAAACCAAAATATGATCTAAACTCCTTAGTTGAAGATATGGTTACTAGCGATCTAGAGTTATTCAAAAAAGAGAGGTTACTGAAGGATCAAGGCTTCACCACATTATCTTACAATGAATAAGGATACCAAAATATTTCTTGCTGGACATAATGGTTTGGCAGGCTCATCCATTTTAGAGACTTTGGAGGAGTCTAGTTATAAAAATATACTAGTAGTCGATAGAAAAGAGTTAGACTTAACCTCTCAACAAGAGGTAGAAGCTTTTTTTTTAAAACACAAACCAGAAGTCGTTATTTTGGCAGCAGCAAAAGTGGGGGGCATTAATGCTAATGTCTCTTACCCAGCTCAATTCTTGTACGAAAATTTAGCTATTCAAAATAATGTGATACACTTTTCATATCAATACGGAGTCAATCATTTTGTTTTTTTAGGTAGTTCTTGTATTTACCCAAGAGAATGCTTGCAACCGATGAAGGAAGACTACCTACTTACAGGTCTTTTAGAGCCTACAAATGAAGGTTATGCACTGGCTAAAATTTCGGGTATGAAAATGTTAGAGTATTATAGGAAACAGTATGGCTTTCTCTCTACTACATTAATACCATGTAATTTATATGGTCCAAAAGAAAAATTTGATTTACAGCATTCCCATGTACTTTCAGCTTTAGTTAAACGGTTTTCAGATGCTAAAAGAGAAAATAAAAGCGAAGTAGAGTTATGGGGAAACGGATCTGCAAAGAGAGAATTTATGCATGTAAAAGATATGGCGAGGGGTGTTTTGTTCTGTTTTGAAAACAACATTCCTTACGATTATTTTAACATTGGTTCAGGTATTGATATTTCAATTAAAGACTTAGCCGAATTGATAAAACAAAAATTATCTTATCAAGGAAAAGTAAAGTGGGATACATCAAAACCCAATGGAATGCCTAGGAAATGTATGGATATATCAAAAATAACATCTCAAGGTTTCAAAACTATAATTGATCTCGAAAAAGGAATAGAAGAAATGATCTTATCATATAATAAAGAGCTTTAAAGAATTTTAATATGTTTAAAATACCCTTAATGCGTTCTGCTTTCATAAATGAATATGACACAAAGCAAAAGTTAGCAGAATTTATATTAACGACAGACAGGCTTAGTATGCATAGTAAATGCTTTGAGTTTGAAAAAGAATTTAGCAAATACATAGGGTCAGCAGATGCTGTCCTTTTTAATAGTGGAGGAAGTGCAAACTTAGCTATTTTGCAAAGTTTAAAAAATTTAGGGAGATTAAAAGATCATGATAATGTAGGTTTTGCAGCAGTAACTTGGTCAACCAATACCATGCCTATTATTCAGTTAGGGATGAATGCTATTCCTATAGACTGTACAATCAACACATTAAACGTTATGTCTCATAATTTAGAAACTGCTATAATAGAACACAAACTTAAAGCGTTTTTTGCAACAAATGTATTAGGGTTTGCAGGAGATTTGGTAGAAATTAAGAAGGTTTGTGATAAACATAACGTAATCTTTATTGAAGACAACTGTGAATCATTAGGAGCAGAGATCGATGGAGTTAAGACAGGTAATTTTGGTCTAGCGTCAAGTTGCTCTTTTTATGTTGCCCACCATATGTCAACGATAGAAGGAGGTATGGTGTGCACAAGCGATAAAGACTTGGCAGAAATGTTACGTATAGTAAGAGCAAATGGGTGGGACAGAAATTTATCCGAAAAACAAAAACAAAAATGGAGAGTTAATCATGATATTGATGATTTTAAAGCCAATTATACCTTCTTTGATTTAGGTTATAACTTAAGGCCTACAGAGATTACAGGTTTTTTGGGTTTGTTACAACTGAAATATTTGGAAGAAAATAATAATAAAAGATGTGACAACTTCTTGGAAATCAATGAAGTAATAAAAGAAAATAACGACTTTATTTCTTTAGAATTTCATCATGTTACGAAACCGTCTCCTTTTGCTTTTTCATTTATATGTAAATCAAAAGAGATAAGAGATAGATACCTTATAGCTTTTAGAGAAAAAGGAGTAGAATTAAGACCCATGATAGCTGGTAATATGCAAAAACAACCTTTCTTTGATAAATATAAAACTGTTAATGTTTCGCTTCCAAATTCCGATTACTTAGATCAATGTAGTTTTTATTGTGGGAATTTTCCAGATATGACTACAGAGGATATGCAAATAATTAAATCTGTTTTAAGTTAAATTGTTCTACAGTTTTTAAAATCACTTATATGAAAACAAATCATAAATTATCTTACTTATGTATACTCATAAGTTTCTTTGTAGTCGCAACCATTTATTTTAAGCCAATCATCTTTGATAATAAACAGTTCAAACCTAATGATATAGTACAAGGAGTGTCTTCTGCGAAAGAAGGGTCTGATTTTAGAGAAAAAACAGGTGAAGAACCTTTATGGTCTGGTTCTATGTTTTCTGGTATGCCTCTTTATTTGACTAATACAAAATTCTCAGGTGATTTTACAACCTATATTTTTAAGTTAATTCATCAAATCCCAAATCCTATCTCTTTAATCTTTATTAATTTTTTAGGGTTTTTTATATTAATGAGAGTCTTAAAGGTCAATTACCTTATAGCTTTTCTAGGTGCAATAGCGTATGCTTATACAACCTTTACGATGCTAAGTATTGAGGCAGGACATAATTTCAAGGTGAGAGCCATAGGCTTTATCCCTATGGTAGTCGCTGGTTTTATTATGTTATATAGGCAGAATAAGTTTAAGGGCGCAGCACTTTTAGCAATTAGTTTTGCATTGCAAATTAGTTGTAAGCATTATCAAATAACCTATTATTTGGCTATCATTTTGTTTATTTTAGGTATCAGTGAGTTTATTCGTGCTATAATAGAAAAGACTATACCTAGTTTTGTTAGTTCTACTGTCATTGCTGTTGTTGTATTGGCATTGGGAGCAGGCCCAAGTATTGGAAGGGTACTACTTGCCAAAGAGTATAATACTTATTCGATAAGAGGAAAGTCGGAGCTTAAAGTTGATCCTAAAAAGCATCAAGGAAGTGGGTTGGATAGAGATTATGCTTTTGCCTGGAGTCAAGGAGTAAAAGAATTATTTACGCTCGTTGTACCTAATCTTTATGGAGGTGCGAGCGGTACAGAGTTAGGTACAAAAAGTGAGCTGTACTTAGAAATGAAAGCTAAACGTGTTCCTATACAAACGATAAAGCAATTTACATCTCATGCCCCTACCTACTTTGGGCCTCAACCTTTTACTGGTGGTCCGGTTTACTTGGGAGCAGTTATCTTACTTTTATTTTCTCTTTCTATTTTTGTTTTGAATATAAGGCAAGTTGTCTTATGGCTTTCGATAATACTGCTTTTTGCTATTCTGGCAACAGGTAAAAATATTTCGATTATCAACTATTTTTTATTTGATTATTTACCCGGATATAATCGATTTAGGACTCCTGCTATGGCATTGTCTGTAGTTGTATTTGGAATGATTACGATGGGGGGAGTAGGTCTTAGTTTGTTTTTGAAAAAAGAAAAAACACAGCAAATAAACTTGTTGATAAAAGGAGCTATTCTTACAGCTGCGTTCTTTCTTATTGTACTATATATCAGTTCTAAGCTTGACTTTATTAGTCCTAATGATGAGAATCCTCAATTTCCAGATTGGTTAAAAGATGCTTTTGTACTGCAGCGAGAATCAATGTTTAATAGTGATTTTATTCGCTCATTATTTTTTGCATTATCAGCCTTAGCATTGTTGTATTTTTCGGTTAAAGATAAAATCAAAAAAGAGTATGCTTTGATAGGCCTATGTGTATTGACTACTTTCGATTTAGTAGGCGTAAGTAAAAGGTATTTTAACAATAATGATTTTACCACAAGTAGAAGGCAAAAAGGAGAATTAGTTCAAATGACTAAAGCAGATCAAATGATTTTACAAGATAAAAGTTTGAGTTATAGGGTACTAAACTTGACGGTAAGTCCATTTAATGACGCTACTACTTCCTATTATCATAAGTCTATTGGTGGCTACCACGGTGCTAAAATCAGAAGATACCAAGATGTGATAGAACAACACATATCCAAAAACAATCAAGGAGTATTGGATATGCTCAATACCAAATATCTTATTACCAGAGAGCCAAAGCAGCCAGTAGTAATAAACCGTACTCATGCAGGGAATGCTTGGTTTGTTGATACGGTCAAATACGTAAATTCTCCAGATGAGGAAATCGCTAGCTTAGAAGGGATAAAGCCAAAAGAGGTAGCATACATAGATCAGTCAAAGTTTCAAATACAAAAACTGCAATATGACTCAGCTGCAAGAGAGATTAAACTCACAGAGTACAAACCAAATCATTTGACATATACAGCTAACGCAGAAACAGATGGTTTTGCGGTCTTCTCAGAAGTATATTATGAAAAAGGATGGCAAGCGTATATAGATGGTAAAGAAACAGATCATGTACGTGTAAATTATATTCTTAGAGGTTTGGAAATACCAAAAGGGGAACATCAGATAGAGTTTAAATTTAGACCTAAAACTTTTTTTATAGGGAATAAAATTGCCCTTTTCAGTTCATGGGCATTAATCTTGATGGTTGCTGGAGTATTAGTGTTAGAGTTTAAGAAACAAAAGGTAGAAGAAGGAAAATGAGTATCAAACAACTCTTAGATAGTAACATTAGAGATATACCAGATTTTCCAAAGAAGGGGATAATGTTTAAGGATATTACCCCCATCATGCAAAACCCTCAGGTAGTTACTAGCGCTATTAAAGAAATCATAAAAGAAGTAAGGGGCTGGGATATACAAGCTGTGGCAGGTATTGAGTCCAGAGGGTTTTTGTTCGGCATCCCTCTCGCTGTAATGTTGGGCGTACCCTTCATTATGATACGTAAAGAGGGGAAGTTACCTTATAAAACGATAGCACAAAGTTATGAGCTAGAGTACGGTACTGCCACTATAGAAATGCACATAGATGCACTCAAAAAAGGAGATAGGGTACTGATTCACGATGATGTGTTAGCTACGGGAGGAACAGCGGAAGCTGCTGCAAAGCTCATCAACCAAGTAGGGGAGACGGTAGGCTTTAGCTTTATCATGGATTTGGCATTTTTGAATGGCAAAGAAAAACTTAAAGATCATGCAGAGAATGTAAGCTCTCTCATATCTTATTAGTAGGCTCTTGACGATTTTTATTTTTTCCCTTTCGGGGAATGAAATCAAGGGGATACGGTAAACTTTAAGTTAAGCTTTGTAGTGTGGACTAATGTAATAAATGGGCTCAAGTGTACTAAAAATAGATTGTAATCTGTTTTCAGGACTTTACCAGTTTAATGAAAAAGATGAGTAAAAGCATCTAATTTCTTTTGTCTTGTATCTTCTGTCTTTTTTAATAATAAAAACTAGCCCCAAAGAGTATGTTTACATCTACATTTTTTGTCTCTGCATAAGGAGTAGCTTGGTTGTATAAATAGTAATCTTGATGAATACTGCGATAAGAAGAACGACTTATGCTAAGATCAAAAGACTTCTGTCCTGTTTTATAACCAATGCCAGCGGTATAATATTTCCTGCTTCTATCAATGTTATAATATGCCTCATCTTCTTGATATGGATCACCAAATTTGGCAAAACCAAGGCGGAAACGTAAGTTTTTGTACCTTGCTTCTGCTCCTAATTTTATATTCCATATTGGACGAAACATGCTTTGAATATTTCTGTTTACCAAAGAAAAATCATCATCCCTGGAATCTAGCCTAGCACTAGAGTAGTCAACATATGCTAGGTCTAGGGTGATAAATCCATGTTTTTGTACAAAGTAAGTGGCTGCAAACCCAAAAGTAGCAGGTGTTTTTACACGATAGTTGAAAGACCCTGTGCTTGTTTCTACTGGGCCTTCATCATTAAGCAATTCTCCATCAATTGTAATATTGTTAAAAGATGAGTAAACGGTTGTTGTTTGAGACTCAGTTAGCCATATCCAACTTGGTGATTTAAAATTAAACCCAAGTTTTAGTTCTGGGATGGGGCTAAAGATTATTCCTCCTTTAAAGTTTACACCACTCCCCTTGGATGTATATACGTCATTCATGTCAAAAGAAATCAATGAATCTTGAGTAGCGAGTGTTTCCGTATAGAAATTATTTTGTTCGTAGTTAGCAGAGATAAGAGAAGCACTGAAACCGTAATATAGCTGGTCATTATAGTTACCACCATAAGATAAACTCCACTCACCTAAATTACCTTTACGCTCTGTAAGACTATTTTGAGTAACTGGATCACCGTCAGCAAATGTTTCGTAAAGCTTATTTTCGTCTTCATCACCTACTTGTTGTACTAAAAAAGATGCCCAAGCAGTATAAGTCCTATTGTCTAGATAATAAGGTATTCCGTCATAAAGTTCTCCCAATGTTGTACTATCACCGGTATGAAGGTCATTTAGAAAGAAATTACGGATTGAGTTAGCATCATTTCTTCCTTCATAGCCAAAGGTTTGATGAAAGTTTTTTGTTCTTTGGTACGAAAGTCCCCACGCACCGCCATAGTGCTCACTCTCCGTATTTATATTAGGGGCTTCAAAGATGATAGCTAAATGATTAAGGTTAAATAGTTGGTTGGTAAAGTCTGTATTAGACACATCATTTAGATTGAAAACTTCATTCTTTGACGCATGAAATTGGGTGTTAAAACCAATACTTATTTCTGATTTTCTGTAAAACCCTAGACCTGCGGGGTTAGTATAGATTGATGCTGGATCACCACCTAATGCTCCAAACGCTCCCCCTAAAGCTTGGGAGCGTGCAGAGCCATGTAGTGTGTTGTCGTGGAAGCTTACAACATCTTCTTCAATTTGACTATAAGAATTAGAACAAATGAGGGGAAAGATGACGAATAAGAAGTTTTTTTTTAACCTTTCTTTCAGAAACATGTAGTAGACTGATCTAGTGTATCCTTATCCTAACGCCTTCTTCTACTACCAGAAGAAGAAGAGGAAGAAGATGATGATGAACGTGAATTATTAGATTTATTAGAATAGCTAGAGCGATTATCGTCATCGTCTCTATCAGAAGAAGAGCTGCTGCTACTTCTCCTAGATTCATAAGAAGAAGAGCTACTTCTGCTAGGGGAAGAATATGTTGGTCTTCTTACGGCATTGCGGCTAGGTCTTCTGATAGGGGTACTTCTTTTTCTGTCAAAATTTCTACTTCCAATTTCACCATTTGTGTTATTTGTGTTAGGCTCGTTCTGATATTGATATGTTTGAAACGTAGATGGTGAATTAAAAAAAAAGTTTAGAAGTGAACCTTGACCGCTGTGTTGAGTATTATGATAATAGCTTGTTGGAGTGTTGGAATAATGATAAATACTTCCGTCATTAGTTTCTACGACAGGTATTTCATCCCAATTCTCGGTATAACCATTGTCAAACTGCTGAGTATTGCTAGAGTCATCTTGTATCCAATAAAAATATTGTTCTTCCTCCCCTTCGAAGCCTCTTTCTGTCTCTGCTATTTTTTCTTTATTTCTTTCTTCTTGCCTCATTTTATGCTCTTTTAGCAATAATGCTTTGCGTTCTTTTTTCTTTTTTTTCAATTTTTCACGGTCTTTTTTTGTGAAGTATAAGTCATCATATTCGATGTCTTGTGCTAGGCTTGGGCATATAGCGAAAGCAAAGAAGCTAAGTAAGAGTAAAATGTTTTTCATGAGCTTAAAATGTGTTCAAGTGTTCTTGTATTCGAGCTTTCAAGTTGAAAAAGCTTTGCGCAATGAGCTATGGGCTTTGAGTTTATAATCATGGTCTTCCCGCATTCTAGCTATTCGCTAAAAATAGATATTAGTCTGTTTTTTTTAATACTTCAGTTCTGTCTGTTGGTATTAACGCCACATTAGACATTTGACCTTTGACATTCGACATGTTCGTTTTATGTTATAATCATTCTCTTGTGTTAGACTCAATCTTCAACTTTTAACGTTCAACCTTTAACCTGTTCCTTTGAGCTGAAGTAAAGTAGCCAGTTCTTTATTACACAGATTTTTTCTGCTTACTTATGCTAATGAAACTTTACTAACTATGACAAAATGAATACTAGCCATTAAAATTACCAAATTAAACATTATATCACTACTTTATATAACCATTTTTCTTGCTTTTTGATTCAAAAAAACAGTTTAAAATATTTTTGTCAAATTTCATGCCTGTTGTTTACTATAGAAAAGTAAACTTAAAAGCGGTTTGTTTTTTAACCCTTTGTTAGTTCATTTACGTATTCATTAGAGATGGAAAGTATTTGTGTTGTGCTAAAACAAAGCCTTCTAATAAGACTATACTACTCCAAAATACATCCCTAAGGTCTAAATATTAACAGATGAAGTTTTTTTACCTAGTTCTTTTTACTACCCTTATTTTTAACCTCTACGCACAAAGTCCCAATATTCCTTTAGATCAAGATTATTACCACCTCATTGATCGTATAGACGTTTTGTCAGGGGAAAGTAAATTTCGTTCTACCACGAAGCCTTATTCAAGGACTAGTGTAGGTAAACTATTAGATAAGGTTACGCTTGATAATAGTATTACTCATAAAGGAAATTCATGGCTTTATTATGAAAATAAGGACTATACCAATACTAGTTCAACTAGGCAACATCAATCCTTATTTTCAAAAGTGTATAAGCAATCTGCAAATTTATTATCTGTCTATGATGAAAAACTGACTTTACACATCAATCCTTTGGTGTCTGCGTCTTTGGGGAGAGAAAGCGGTACTCATGGTGGAAGTTTGTACCGTAATAGTAGAGGGTTTGAAGCTTTTGGAGATATAGTAGGGAAGTTAGGTTTTTATACCAGTGTTACAGAAAATCAGGTTATTTTTCCTACATATATAAGTAATTATATGGAAAACAATAATGTTATTCCAGGAGAAGCCTTTTGGAAAGAGTTTGGGGATCGTGGAGTTGACTATTTTCATGCGAGGGGACATATAGCCTTCAACTTATTAGAGCCTATACAGCTACAGTTTGGTTATGACAGGCAGTTTATAGGGAACGGTATTCGTTCGTTAATATTATCAGATTTTTCACCACCAAGTTTATATCTAAAGT
>WTJX01000227.1 GCA_011524675.1 Cytophagales bacterium | reverse complement strand
ATAGTAAAGCAAAAACTAAATTACTGCTGAATAGTACGAAGTATAAAGTACCAAGATAAGGAAAGCATTTAAAAAAGATAGTGTGCTAGCTTTTTCGTACTCAAATAACTTAAAAGAAACCATTCTTTGTACTTGGTACTTTGTACTTAATGCAGACTTTTGTAAAAAGCAGAGTAATCAAATTTTAATGTAAACTAACTTCTTATCCACTAAAAGCCTTCTAAAATAAGCGGTTTACTGAATGCTTATGCTTGTTTGTGCTGAAGCTTATATTCTTTCATGGTCATATGGTATTTGTTCTTGAAAAGATTTCTAAAATGCCTTAGGCTGCTATAGCCTAGCATATTGGTAATCTCCGAAAAAGTATGTTCTGAATGAAGGACCAATTCTGCTGCCTTTTTTAGCCTTACGGATGTGATGAGTTCGTTTACAGTATAGCCTGTAAACTGTGAGCATTTGCGGTGTAGGACAGCTTTTGACATGCCTACTTCTCTTGCTAAGAAGCTGACGTTGAGTTTTTCACTTATGAGGTGCTTTTCTATCACTACCATCAAGCGTTTGATAAAACGTGTCTCTTCTGATTCTTGATATTCGGCTGGCTGTGGTATCAAATTTAGCTCTCTTTCTAGCCAGTTTTTGGTATTGTCTAAGGTTATTAATAGGTTTTTGATTTTTAGTTTTAGGTTTTTGATTTTGAATGGCTTGGCGATAAAATCGTTTGCTCCACTACGCAAGAGCGCAGTTTCGCTATGTCCTATGGCTGTAATAAGTATGATAGGAATATGAGCCGTTTTTGGATTGCTCTTTAGGCTCACACATAGTTCTGCACCAGATATTTTAGGCATCATAAAATCTGTAATGATGATGTCTGGTAGTTTTGTTTCTGCCAGTGCTATTCCTTCTTGTCCATCTTTGGCATAGAATAACTGAAAGTCTGCTGAGAGTTCATAACGTATGTAGTCTCTTAGCTCTTTGTCATCTTCTACGATGAGTACTTTTTTGCTTGCCTTAGTGTTGGTAACAGGTATTTCTACACTTTCTTCTTCTAGGTTATGTTCTTGTATGTTTGTGTTTTTTTCTAGAGGCAGGTAAATGCTTATTTTGGTTCCTTTCCCTACTTTGCTTTCAATTTCTATTTCTCCATCGTGGGCATCTATATATTCTTTGACAATGGACAAGCCAATGCCTTGCCCTTGCTTTGTTGGGTCTGTCTGATAAAAACGTGTAAACAGATGTTTTAATTTTTCTTGTTTGATTCCTTTGCCTGTATCTTCTAGTATAATTAGTGCTTCTGAGCTGAGTTCTGTTTTGCTTAGGCTTAGTCGTATGCTATCTTTTGGACTGGTATATTTGAGCGCATTGGATAGTAAGTTGAAAAATACGCGTTCCATTTTTTCTTTGTCAATGGCTATGTTTATTGCTGCTTCTGTAGTTTCAAAACTCAGTGATACTTCTTTTTCTTTGGCTTTTAATGCAAAGTCATGGACTATTTCTTCTAAGAAGCTGGTCATATCTACAGACTGAACATTCAGTGTAAGTCCTTGGTGCTCTATGGTGCTAAAGTCTAAGGCTTTGTTTACCAATTGTATAAGCCTGTTGGTGTTTTTGGATACTTTTTGGAGTAAAAATCGTTTTTCTTCTTCTGAGACTGTCTCTGAATTGATCTTCTCGATAGGTTCACTTATCATGGTAAGTGGTGTCTTGAGGTCATGAGATACGTTTGTAAAAAACTTGATCTTCTCTAGATCTGTCTCTCTAAGTTTTTTTTCTAAAGAGAGCTTCATATTAAATTCCTTTTTTTTCATATCAAACTCTTTCTTTTTGGTCAATTGTTTTATCGAAATACGTATGTATAAGCTAATGGCAGTTGCTATGAGCAAAATACTAGCTAATATAAACCACCATCTTAACCAAAAAGGTGGGTGTATGTGGATAGGAAAGTTGGTGTGTTGATCGCTCCAAATATTATCTTCATTGCTTGTCTGTAAGTCAAACTCATACTGACCAAAAGGGAGGTTGTAGAGTGTAACTTCGTTTTCTAGTGCAAATTGATATATCCAAGGCGCTGTATTACTCAATCGGTATCGGTATCGTATAGATTTTGGAGAAATAAAATTGGGTATGCTTATTTTAAATTTGAGTGTATTTTGTCTGTGAGATAAATGATCTAAATCATTGATGGTGTAGCCTTGTTTGCCATTGATAGAATGAAGCTGAACATTTGCTGCATACTGGTACTTACTTTGTTTTATGCTTTCTGGATTGAAAGATAAAAGCCCTCCGCGAGTGCCAAACTGAAGTTGACCATCTTTTGTTTTAATGGCTGCTCTGTTGATGAAATTATCTGATAGGTAACCTGCTTCTTTGTGGTAGGTGGTGAATTGTTCGCTAACTATGTCAAACTTATTTAATCCTTGTCTTGTGCCTAGCCACAATGTTGTGTCATTTTGTGCTACGATACTAATGACATTATTGTTGGAAAGTCCATCTTTGGTGGTGTAATTTTTTATAAACGTATATTTATTTTCGGTATCATCAAAAACTAATTTTGACAAGCCTACGGAGGTGGCTAGCCATAGGGTTTTTCCTTGAGATAGGCTTGTAATGACTAAATTGCTCTGTAGTCCTTTTGCTTTATTAATATGTTGTACTTTTACTATGGTATCCT
The DNA here is from genome assembly GCA_011524675.1 of Cytophagales bacterium. Taxonomy (GTDB): domain Bacteria; phylum Bacteroidota; class Bacteroidia; order Cytophagales; family JAAEPT01; genus WTJX01. The sequence continues at coordinate 501 of WTJX01000227.1, read as the reverse complement.
TTTGATCCAACACTAACCTTAGCATACCTTTGAAGCTTGTACTCAGCAAGATACTTTGCGAATAGGTATCATATTGAATATGGTTTAGGATCATATTTGTGTTTAGGTTTTCATTAGCCTCTTTTCCTATTTCTTTTTTATATATCGATTTAAATTCACTTAACCAAAGTTCGTTTTTGTTTGAAGTAATAGGATTATTAAAACCCTCTATTTTAAAGTTATCATCATAGGTAAGCTTTATGAGTTTTTGTCCTTTGGCTATTACTACAGAAGAGTCTGGCATGGAGGCAAAAAAACGTAAGAATTTTAAGTAAAACATGTTGGTGTAGATACTATCAGGTGTTACCAGTACTACTCCTTTTCTTATCATATGGTACCATAAATTTCCTTTTAGGTCTTGATGTATTGCTGTAACAACTTCATTCTTGATTTGTGGGGCTAAGCTATTGTCGTTGAATACATTGATAGGAAAACTGATATGATACAAATTATCTTCTGTTT
>WTJX01000493.1 GCA_011524675.1 Cytophagales bacterium | reverse complement strand
TTTGAAAACACCTACATCAATTTTTATTTATATTCTGACAAAGCAAATAAATATACCTTTTCAGTTAGTTATAATGATAGAGATGCAGCTGGCGCTGTAAACCACGAAGTAAAGTCGATTTTCCAAAATATAGACTGGGAAGGATGGCAACTTGTATCTTTGAAATTATCTTCTTTCCCGTGGATATTTTTCAATAGTGCAAATACTAGCGGTGATCCAGCGGATGGTATTATCAATATGACAGATACACCTGCAAGAATATTTATAAACTATGGTTTTACGTATAACTATGCCAGAAATAGAGCGAATTTTGACGCTACTTTTAGGCTTGTAGTTGACAACTTCATTTTGACTAAAGACTTGCCTTTAGGTGAAATCTTGGATAACTTATATTTATAATTTATGATGTTGAAACATTCTATCGCCTTTTTTGTCCTTTTTTATTTCGCCTTTTTTTCTTGTTTTGCTCAAACACAAAACAAGAAAAAGACCTATGATAATAAAAAAAGTGAAAAAAAAATGAAGCAAGCTGCCAAAGAGCAAAAACGCCATGAGCGTGAAAAAGCAGCTTATCAGAAAAGACTAAAGAAAGAGCAAGAAGCCAGAGAAAGAAAGAAAGCAGAAGAAGAAAAAGATCATTCAAAAAGGGAAAAAGAGGAAACAGCTATTGCTGAAAAACCTAAAAAAACACCTAAAAGAATACCTAAAAAAGATCCTAAAGAAATAGCTAAGGAGGGATCGGAAGAGGTAGTTACGAAGAAACAAGCAAAACGATTACAGAAAGAAAGAAACTTAGTCGAAGATGATACTACTGCTATTGTAAGTGTCAACAAAAAAGGTAAAAAAATACGTACTTATTGGACTAACCCATATCAACGGTTCTATTACGATGAAGAGGGGTTAAGAACTGAAGACACTACTATAGCTGTCTATTATATCATCAGAACAGATAAGCGCCCCTCAAAACGTCACAAAAGAATCACTAGAGAGCTTGAGTTTATAGAGGACACTGATGGCATGATTGAAGGCTATTATATGAGTGGTGAGCTTTACTTCAAGGGATATTCTAATATGGGTGAACTTGATTACAAATTCACTTCTTTCTACAAGAATGGAAAGAAAAAGGAAGAAGGCTTATTTGACCAAGGCTTATATCATCTAAAAAACTACTGGGACGAAGAAGGAGAGCTTATTGTAGAAGAAGGTAATGGTCAGTTGGATGAATATTTTTTAGATGGCAGTATAAAGGCAGAAGGGAGATATAGAAAAGGGTACAAAACAGGTGAGTGGAAATACTACTATCCCGGTGAAGAAAGTGAACGTGCCATCATAGAACATACGGAAGGAAGAGAAAGAATCCTAAACTATTGGACTAGAGAAGGTAAACAAATCATCAAAGATGGTTTTGGTAAGTATGTCCGTACTTATTCTAATGGAAGGACATTTGAATCTTGCAGACTAAATGAAGGTTATTTTGCAGGTGTATATCAATGCTACTTTCATAATGCCATTCTCAGAGAAAAAACGCCTTATGAGTATGGTTTTAAAAATGGCGTAAGCTCTACCTTTTATAGTAATGGTAGCATTAAGACAAGAGGAAGGTATGAATATGACTTAAAAGTTGGTATATGGAAAGATTGGTTTATAGACCATAAGTTTAACTTTTTTGACTATATCAAAAGTCAACTTAGTAAAAGTCATCAATCAAAAAAAGAAAAAACGTTTGTGTTTAAAAGTCAAATATGGAAAACCATCAATCTTAGGCAAGAAAAACAATATCTTGATTTTGGAGACTATAAAATGCTTCAAGCTTATGATAGAAGAGGAAGACACACGCTCATACAAGGTGAGGGCTATCATGAAGAGTATTATGGAAATGGATATAAGAAAGAAGAGTTTAAGATTAGTGATGGTAAGAAAAACGGCTTATACAAACTTTATTATCCTGACGGCAGCTTATATGAGGAAGGATACTATGTGGATGATGTAAAAAAGCCTATCGCACATAATAAAGATGATGGTTCTTCTCTATTAATAGGAGGAGAAGGTGCATGTCAATATAAATATTTCAATGGTAAACCTAAATATAGAATCAGCTACAAAAACTTCATTCCTAATGGAAAGTATGAAGCCTTTTATACCAATGGTGCTGACCGAGTGGTAGGAGAATATACCGATGGTGAAAGGTCTAACGTATGGACTTATTATGATAGAGAAGGAAACATTCTAAAAGAAGAAAGATATTATTCTAAAGATGAAGCATCTAATAACGACTAGACTGTTTTTGTACTTCTTCTAAAATATGTATTACTTCTTCATGCGTCTCTGCCTGTACTAGTGCGGTGCGAAAAGGTTTAAAATTACGAATCCCCTTGAAATAAGAAGTATAGTGGCGACGCATTTCATATATTCCTTTTCTGTCTCCTTTCCATACTATGGACTTTTCTAAATGTTCTCTGCAAACTTCTAGCCTCTCGCTTAGTGTAGGACCATCTAGCCTTTCGCCTGTTGCAAAGAAATGTTTTATTTCTCTGAAAATCCAAGGGTAGCCTATGGCTGCTCTTCCTATCATGATACCATCTACACCGTATTTATTTTTGTATTCCCATGCTTTTTCGGGTGAGTCTATGTCTCCATTGCCAAATATAGGGATATGTATATCAGGATTGTTTTTCACCTCTGCTATATATTCCCAATTAGCTGAGCCTTTATACATTTGCTTACGGGTTCTCCCATGAATAGACAAAGCCTGTACCCCTACATCTTGCAAACGCTTTGCTACCTCTACTATTTTGATGGTATGCTCATCCCAACCAAGCCTTGTTTTTACAGTTACAGGAATCTTGCACCGCTTAACGATCTCTTCTGTCATTTTTTGCATTTTAGGCAAGTCTTGCAATATCCCTGCTCCTGCACCTTTACAAGCTACTTTCTTCACAGGGCAACCATAATTGATATCTAAAATCTCTGGCTTGGCAGCTTCTGCTATTGCAGCCGCTTCTACCATACTCTCTATTTTATCACCAAAGATCTGAATACCTATTGGTCGTTCATAGTCATAGATATCTAGCTTCTCTACACTCTTCTCGGCATCTCTTATTAGTCCTTCGGAGGAGATAAACTCTGTGTACATCATATCACAACCATTTTTTTTGCATACCGCACGAAATGGTGGATCACTTACATCTTCCATAGGCGCAAGTAATAAAGGAAAATCTCCCAATGATATATCTCCTATCTTAACCATAGCATTCTTTATTTTTCTAATAGAAGGCTTTGCAAAACAATCTTTTGCACCTATTCGGCGTTATACAAAATTTTAAAATCCTCATTTACAATCAGTAAACTGTGGTTTTAAAATTTTGAAAGCCTTGACTAAGCACAAAATCTTAGTTGTGCAAAGCCTTCTAATAGACGTTTTTGCAAAAACTTATTTGGTTTTGCTCAACATTATGACAAAAATTTGTGCAAATTTACATCTTTTAAAATTAAGAATTGCATATGAGTACTAAGTCTTATCTTCTTGGAGAAAAACTACTGATTTTGATAGGGATGATTATTCTTAGTGGTATTTTGGGGGCTTTTCTAGGAGAAGGTATATTGCATTTGGCATTCATAGATGACCCTACAGCTAAGTTTGATTTTTTGAACCATCCTCATGCTTATCCCGAAAAGAGAATATATTTACTCTTAATACAAGGAATCGCCTCTTTATCATTATTTGTAGTAAGTTCGTGGCTTTATTATAAAATCATCGGTAGTAAAAAAGAGATTTCTTTTATTGATTCTACAGCACTTGAAAAAAATAATTTTAAGTTTCTATTCTATTCCCCAAAAAACCAATCAAGTATATTATACCTAATTACTTTCTTGCTTGCTATAGCTGTTCTTCCTTTTGTAGGTTTTATTTACCAATGGAATATGAATATTTCATTGCCTGAATTTCTATCTAGCTTTGAACATTTGGCAAAGTCTGCCGAGCAAGATGCTAAAGTCATGACGGATTATTTGGTCACATTAACAGGCTTTTCTGAAATAACACTTGGCTTCTTAGTAATCGCTGTTTTTGCAGGCTTAGGAGAAGAAATCACTTTTAGGGGGACTTTATTACCCATTTTTGAAAAAATATTCAGAAATCACCACGCTAGTATTTGGCTTGTTGGCTTCATCTTTTCTGTCATTCATCTACAGTTTTATGGATTAGTGCCTCGCATGTTGTTAGGTGTACTTTTTGGTTACTTATACTATTGGTCAAAGAATTTGTGGCTTCCTATCTTTGCTCATTTTTTGAATAATGCAATCATGCTTCTTATTGAACTTTATAATAAGAACCAAAGCGCAGAAAGTACTTTAGATGAAAATACAAGCATGCCTTTGGGTTTAGTTTTTATTTCAATGATTATTAGTGCATTATTACTATATGCATTCAAAAAGACGATTACATCAAAAAAAAAGAGTGGATGGCAATGCGTGTTTGAATCTCCTACATTAGTAAAAGGTCAAATGATACACGACCTACTACAGCATGAAGGTTTGCATCCTGTTCTTATGAATAAAAAAGACACTGCCTATGGCTTAGGCAATATTCGTATTTTAGTAAAGCCAGAAGAAGTAATTGCATCAAAAAAAATAATAGATGAAAGAGAAAACAAAGAAATGGAATAGTTTATTACCTAGACTAATTACAGGTATATTTGGAGGCGCAGCCGTTATATTCTTGTTAGTGATACATCAATATACCGCTTTCTTCATGCTTTTGCTTATTGGCGTTGGTTGTCTTTGGGAATATTACAACATAGCTAAAAAGTCTAAACTTAACCCTAACCTTTTTTCTACTTTATTAGGAGTGTTGCTCTTGCTTTTGAACTTGTTTTTCCAGTTTGATATTGAGTGGGTTCTTCTTTTCATATTATTCCTCACAGCTTGTATGGAATTGATAAAAGAAAACCAAAATATCGTAGCTACAATTTCTTCGACTGTACTGGGCTTGATCTATACTCTTGTTCCTGTTATACTCATGGCTAAAACATCTGTATATGAAGACACCTATGATTGGCGAATTGTAATTGCTTTATTTATCATGATTTGGGCCTTTGATAGTGGGGCTTACTTCGCGGGTAAGTTCTTCGGAAAACATAAGATGATCCCTAATGTTTCGCCTGGCAAAACGTGGGAAGGTACGCTAGGAGGCTGTTTATTATGCTTTGTAAGTGTATTTTTGTTTAGCAACGCTTTTAGTTTCTTTACTTTTTTTGAATGCATTGTGTATGCCGTACTTGTTTCTATATGTGGCACTTTTGGTGATTTATTGGTTTCTCAAATGAAACGTAACATTGATTTAAAAGATACTGGCAGTATATTACCTGGACATGGTGGTTTTTTAGATCGTTTCGATGGTTTTTTGATGGCTGCTAGTTTTTATAGCATCACAATGCTTTTACTTGAAAACTTAGGGCATATTTAAGGTTGTAGTAGAGGCTAGGCTTGATTTTATTACCCAAAAGGGAAAAAGAAAAAAATATAGAACGTTATGATTGGTTTAATTTTAATATTTTCGATAGGTAAACATTTTTATAAACTTGCGCAGGAGTTTGAAAAAAGCCCTCCTTTTGGATATGCTGTTTTGGGTGTTATTGTGTATTATGGAGGTATGATACTTTTTTCATTATCCTTAGGAGTTGTAATAGCTCTTGTAAAGCCAAATTATATAGATAACCTAAACAATCTTGTTATAGGACTCATAGCTATTCCTTTTGGTATTTTATCTTGTTGGTTACTAAGCAAGTACCAAAGGAAACGTTGGTCTAAAACTTCTGTTAATAGCACCTTCAGACAAGACATACTTGACCAAGATTTACAGGACTAGCATATTAGAAGGCATTACCTTAGTCCTAAGTAGTTATGCAAAGCCTTCTTTAACCCTTTGAAGCATATTTTTTCCCTTTCGGGGAATGAAATCATGCCTCATCTGGCAGATTTGATGTATGCTATCAAGTCTGCCATTTCTTGAAAAGTCATATTTTCTTTAGTGTATCTAGGCATATACGGTCTATAACCTGCTTTTGCCCACGTACCTTCATATACTGCTTTGTATACGTTATACTTATTATCCTTATCTAAGTTCCTCTCTAAAAACCTTCGTGAAATGAGACTTTCGTCTAATAAAAAACTAGTTACCCCTCCTTGTTTATGACAACTCATACACCCCTCCACATATATTTCATGCCCTGCTTGTGGATTTCCTTTTAACTTTTGTACCTGTTCTCTAGCGTGTGTTGGGTTTATAAAACTTGCTTTACTATAAAAAAATGGTGATTGTTTGAGTATCTCTAGCTTGATTTCTTGAGAGGAGATTACTTTTTGAGTTTGTGTATCAAGGTCTGTAGTTTTTAACTCTAAAGACCACAGATAATGCAATATTGCTTCTACTTCATTGTCCTCGAGTTTTCTGCCTTGTGCACATTCTTGCGCACAAAACTGAATGGCATTGCGCAAAGAGGCTCTACCTACTTTAATCCCTTCACCGTATTTGAGTACATAATCGTCATTATACCAGCTTATCCGATTGACAACGCCGTATAAAGTTGATGCAGGTAATTTCTTTTTACTTGTAACCGTTAGCTGATGGCAGTGTGTACAATCAAAATGAAGTGAAATAGGTTTGTTTTTCTTGTGGATGATGCCATATCCTGTTTTCACTAGACTTTCTCCTTCTTTTACCATCTGAGGATCTAGCTTTTCTATGTAGTGTACTGGCTTTTGATAGCCATTTTCAAACATTAACGTTATGACTCTTTTAGACTCTCTATAAAAAGAAAAAAGAAAAACAAATAGAGGTAGTGAGAAAAAGACTATATATTTTTTCATGAGTTTAAAATGTATTCGAGTGTTCAAGTGTTCATGTGTTCATGTATTCAAGTTGATAACTATCTTTTATTCAGCATGTTATATATGTTTTAACCATACGCTTGACTATCGGTATTAACGCCACATTTGACCTTTGACATGATGGTATAGTGTGTATATATACGTTTTACGTTATAAGCATTGACTTATGAGTTAGACTCAACCTTCAACTTTTAACGTTCAACCTTTAACCCTGTTGACTTATTTCTTTTTTGCCAGTCTAAAAGGTCTAGAAATAGTAAACCCTAGTCGATACTCTCCCCTATTGATGTTTGAACGTGTATAAGGAATAAATTCGTTTTCGGTTACTCCTTGTGCATTACTCACATTAATGAAAAAGGTATGTGCCCCTGTATTTATTTCTACGCCTATGCCCCATGGATTTGTGGGGCGACTGGATGTTTGGAATGAACGGCTATTATTGGCAAAAACATAGTAATAATCAAAGAGTAATGCTACAACTTTGGACAGTCGAAGCCTTGCGCCTAGCCCTGTACTAAAAAGGTGGTTTTGGTCTGTATCGAAAACTAACTGCCGATATGAATATAAAGACATGCTTTGTAAACTGAGCCAATCGTTGACTTTCCTTGCCAAAAGCAATTGATGAAAATATGAAAGCCGTTGACTTGTACGCTCAAAAGAAGTAAGGGTATTTTCGATAGTAGATTTTTGGGCTGCAGAGAGTGCTATATTAGAAAGCCAAGTAAGTGAAACTAAATTCTTCTCTCCCTGTGTAAAGGGAGCATATTTCACAAAACCATCAAAGAGTTCTGGAATAAAAACGCCTTTACTCCTTCCTACCCCTAAGTTGACTTTATTACTTACACCATATTCAAAGGCAATACGAATGTCGGAAGCATTGTCTAAACCATAGAGGGTGTGAAAGCCTCCGCTAGTACCTGCGATGTCTCCAAATTTGTGTGTAATCCTAAAATCTAAAATCCCGTTTCCTAATATTTCTGTGGAATGTGCATTAACAATACGTGTTGACTCAAATAGTTTTTTTGCTTCTAATGATTGTATGGTAAGCAATAATATGAGTAGTATATTGATCTTCATGTATTTAAAATGTGTTCGAGTGTTCAAGTATTCAGGTGTTCAAGTTGAATGTGGGATTATTTACTGATTATTCCGCATAACCTAAGCATATCCATTGCTCTATGGTTACTATGTCTTCTTCGGATAGCTTTATTGAAGGATCATTTCTATTGGGCATTGTCATACAACCTGCACTATGCCTAATACTACAAATAAGTGTTGTCGGCGCATTCTGAATGGATGTTTTGCTTGCATTATAATCCTCAAAACTATAGCTTGCTTTTGCCGCTCCATTAAAATGGCAGTTATTTTGAGTACTGCCACAATTGGTTTCTAAAATGGCTTTTACATTGGTAAGGTAGGTGATATTCGTAGAATCACAGCTCATCTCTAATGCTGTGTCAATCGTATCTCCTTCACAATTGTAAAAAAGAAAACCTAAAAAAAAGAAAAAGTTGAGTAGTACTACTATTTTTTTGGATTGATTCATTTGGTAGGGTGATACTTATACTGACATTTCTTTTGACAAACACTACAAATAACAAAAAATAAATTACAAATAATAGCCTTTTGCTTTTCGTAAGGTTTTATAGTATAAGTAGTTGTCCAAAATCACTTATTGAATAAGTGAAAAACCATCTTTTGCACTTTTTCGGTGTTATACAAAATTTTAAAATCCTCATATACAATCGGTAACCTGCGGTCTTAAAATTTTGAAAGCCTTGACTAAACATAAAATATTAGTTGTACAAAGCCTTTTTATCCCTTTACTAACCATAAGACTAGACTAAAGTTATAATTTCCAACTTAGAATTTGGCCTTAGCCAAAAATAAAGCACTTTTTAGGCTGTGTATGCTGTTAGATTAATTTTATTATTGTTATTTTAGCCAATCCAAATGCAATAAATTACGGGTAGTTGTGTTATTGAATTAGGGTGTTTATTAAAATAGTTAACAATGAAAAGAATATCGAAGTTAGTATTGATTAGTTTGGTTGTATTTATGTCTTCTTGTATCGTCTCTAAAAGAACGTATGAAGCCTTAAATAAAAAATATGAAGAGAAAAAGGAACAACACAAAGAAAGTGAAATATTGGTAAAACAATTGAGAGAAAAACTAGAAAAAAGTAAAGATGAGTTAAGCTTATGTAACAGTAAACTGAGTAGTTTAGAAGCATCTAGTACTGTGAAAGAATCTGCTTGTGATGAAAAAGTAAAGATGTTTGAAGATCAATTAGAATTTTTGAAAGAAGCATCTAAAGAAAAAGGAAGTCAAGCGGCTGCTTTAGTGGAGATGAATGAACAAGCTTCTAAGGCTATGAATAAAACGTTAGATAAATTAGCTGAAAAAGAAGAGTATATTTATCTGTTACAAGCTGCAAAGAACAAAAATGACTCTCTCAACTTAGCACTATCTTTTAACTTAAAGACAGTCTTAAAGGATGGTATAGAAGACAAAGATGTAGATGTGAAAGTGGACAAAACGGTGGTATTTATTAACCTAACAGACAAAATGTTGTTTACTTCGGGTAGCTACAAAATCACTGACAGAGCTGATGCCGTATTAGAAAAAATTGCTAAGATAGTCAAAGAAAAAGATGACATCGAAGTAATGGTAGAAGGATATACTGACAATGACCCTATCAACAAAGCTTGTGTGAAAGACAACTGGGAATTGAGTGTATTACGTTCTGCGGCTGTAGTAAAAGCATTACAACATAAGCACAATGTTGACCCTAACAGGTTGATTGCTGCGGGTAGAGGGCAATATAATGCCTTAGTACCTAATGATTCGCCAGAAGGTAAGTCCAAAAACAGAAGAACTAGAATCATCATCCTTCCTAAAATTGATCAATTCTACGATCTTTTAGAGCCTAAAGAATAGTAGAACGCTTAAACGGAAATATACATAAAACAAAAGGTACAAAATGTTTTTTTTGTGCCTTTTGTTTTATAGGTCGTCTATATACATTAAGCAACTTACTTTCACTTCATTAAAAAATAATTCAATACACCTTCCTTTCTATTCTCCTCTTGGAGTAATAAAAAAGAAAGCAGGTGGTAAGAAAAACAAATTACTTCCTTCTAAAAAATAATTAGTAATGAAAAAAATATCAGAATTAATACTACTCGCTGTAGTAATATCTATGTCTTCATGTATCGTCTCCAAAACCTCATATGATGCTCTGAATGACAAATACGATAGTAAAACAGCACAGTATAAAGAAAAAGAAAAGTTAGTTAAAGAATTAGAAGCAAAATTAGATGAAACCAAAACCGAATTAAATAAATATAAGAATGACCTTAGTACTGCTAAAGCTTTAGATGAAGCTCATAAGCTTAAATATGAAGGTAAGATAGCATTACTAGAAAAAGATTTAGATTTCTTAAGATCAAACATTGAAGAAGGAAAAAATCAAAAACAAAAGTTGGTGAATATGGGTTCGATGGCTTCAAAAAACTTGACCAAGGCACTTGACAAGTTAGCCCAAAAAGAAGAGTACATCTATTTGCAACAAGCAACCAAACAAAGAGTAGATTCTACTACGCTTGTATTATCTACCAACCTAAAAGTAACATTGAAAGATGAAATAGAAAACAAAGGGGTTGATGTAACAGTAGATAAAACTGCAATCTTGATTAATCTATCTGACAACATACTTTTTACTGCCGAAAGTTATGAGCTAAAAGATAGTGCAGATGCCGTACTAAGAAAAATTGCATCTGTCATACAAAGTAACGATGATATAAAGGTAACGGTAGAAGGTCATACGGATAATGCTCCTATCGATGAAAAATTCGTTAAAGATAACTGGGTATTGAGTGTATTGCGTTCTACGGCTGTGGTG
>WTJX01000540.1 GCA_011524675.1 Cytophagales bacterium | reverse complement strand
AATAAATGTTAGACAAAAGCTTTTTTTGTAATTGTATGTTTCTCCTCTTGTGTGGTCATTTTATGAGCGTACGTGCAGCAAATGAGGTGAGAGAACAGATAAGCGATAAACAAATCATTAATGATTTGTTTTATGGTTTGGCTACGACTGACTATGGGGAAGAAAGCGAAGAGATTAAATATGAAACGCAAGTAGTAGGGTGGTATCCTTATTGGCTAGGTAATTTTTATAAGGACTTCAACTACTCGCAACTCACTAGCCTCTGCTATTTTGCTGCTCAAGCAGAAATAGACAAGGACTTAAATGTTACCTACAACACTAGAAATTGGGCTTCAAAAGAAGTAGGCAACATGATTGCTATGGCAGACGATGCAAGCTGCAATATGCTTTATGCTTTTCAGTTTCAAAACAAAGAGGTAGCAGAAGAAATATTCAATAACGAAAACGAGCGTTTTTTTTGTACACAGTTTCTTACAGACCAAATCACCAGCATCCAAAATGTTACAGGAGTAAATATCATATTTGATAGTAACACCCCCTTTAACTGTCAAGACTCCATCACTTCTTTTCTTGCCAACTTGTCTAGCGAGTTAAAAAAGATAAAGAAAAATTTAGTATTGACATTTCCTGCTACAGCATACGAAGAACGCTTTGACTTTGCTTCTTTAGACACATTAGCAGACCAAGTAATACTATTGGGTTATAACTATTATTACAAAAACAGCGCTAAAGCTGGCCCTGTAGCACCGCTAGAGAGTGGAGATAAATGGGGAAGAAAAAACTTAAAAAACACCTTGATAGATTACCTCAACTTAGGAATAAGTAAACAAAAGATCGTGATGATACTTCCCTACTATGGTGCTGTATGGCGGTTAGAAGGTGAAAAGCAAAGCTTTGTAAAGCACTTACGTTATTATGAAATCTTAAAATTGACAAACGGCACTACCCCTCTTTATGATACCATAGCCCAAACGGCATATTACAACTACGTAGAAGAAGGTAAAAGTTATGTTTGCTACTTTGATGATCCTACCACCTTAAAAGAAAAGTACAGATGGTTTGTCCAGCAAGGCATTGGAGGCATAGGCATGTGGGCACTAGGCTATGACCATGGCACTGAGCAGATGAGTGATATGATTGCGGAAAATTTCACGACCATCAAAAACTTAAAGTTCAAACGAGAAATATTGACAGACTCCGTCACTTTGGGCAGCTACTCTTTGACCAATATGGGGAGCAGTATGTTGTCAAAGATCGAAGACGACATTGAGCAACTAGATTTTTCTATCTTTTATAGTCAAAAAGAAGTGGTAATAGTTTTTGGGTTGACGTTTTTATCTTTCCTTATACTTGGTACCCTTAGCGCGTTGTTTTCGCCTGTGATCTATGAACGACTACTCATCAGCTCACTAAGTCAATACTTAAAAATCACCCTTGGTTTTATTAGCTTTCTATTGTTATGCTTCGTAGTAACAAATTATATTTTTGAAAATGAAGCTAGTGACATGCTCAACACCTACTTGATCCGATTGGGACTTTTGGGCTTTATTATCATCCATATATTAAGTTGGAAAACCGTTTTTCGTTTTAACAAAGAGCTTCCTTAAAAGTGAAAGAGATAAAAAAAATATTGGCAAAGAGCATAATATGGGTCATTGTTGCTTTGGTGCTTGCTTTTCCGTTGGCTTTGATTCCTATGGTCGTCTTGGGTGATATGGTAGCCGATTATGATGCTTTCTTACAAGCGATCAAAGGACAGTTAAGGGTACTTTATTTGATCTTCGTTGTCTTATGCTTTGTCGGTGTATTGTTTGTACGTTTTATTGCCCAAATCATCAAAGTAGTATTCGAAAAGTAACAGCTGCTTTGGAGTACTAAGTCATTAGTACAAAGTCCAAAGTTTATTAACCACTAATCGTTATTCTCTTATCTGCCACTTTCGTGGAATAAAATCCAGCTCTTTTGAGTATCTAGTAGTTAGTATCTAGTCGCTAGTATAGTGAGTTGATAGTAATTAGTACAAAGCTTTACTCTTCCAATCCCCACTACACCTTTCTTTAATCTTTAGTCTTTAATCTCTAATCTTCTTTGCCACTTTCGTGGAATAAAATCCAAGTCCTATTTTGAAGTCTTTTTGTTCTTTTGTCTGATATCTAAAAATCTTATCGTCTTATTATAAAAGGCTAAATTATTCTTTCTTCTAGTCGTTTTACTGTTAAGTCAGCGTACTTTTCAAGTACTTTTATTTCTTCTTCTGTAAAGCTTCTGGACTCCACTCCTGCCACGCAAAAGTTACCTATCTGTTTTCCATTTTTAGTAATCATAGGTGCGCCAGCATAACTTTTCACCTTATCTACTTTTACCAAAGGGTTGTCTTTTGTGATGGGATTTGCTTCTGTATCTTCAACTACAAAAGGAAGCTGCGTCTCGAATGAGTTTATACAAAACGACCACTCTACGGCTGTACCTTGTGCTTCTCTTATCCATCCGTCCACACCATGTAAGGACGCAAACTTTTGTACACCGTCCAATACTATTGAAATAAATGAAATAGGAGCATCTAGTTCAAGAGAGGCTTGCTCTATATATTCATTCAATACTTCATCTATAAAATTTTGATGAAGTTTTAATCTTACAATCTCTTCGAGCCTCGCTTTGTCCAAAAGTAAACTCCTTAGTCTCAAATTTTTAATATTCATATTGATAAGATTTACTAAGTATGTTGTACACATTAGATCTCATAACCAATGATCTGCCTATAGCACCATTCACCCCATCTTGTTCTGACAAACTAGTAAATATCAATTGCAAATTATCGTAATTATTAGTATCATTTGACAATTTACATTCTTCACATGCCTCATTCCAAGCTTTGCTTGCTTCATCACTGCCTAAAACTTCTGACAAAATATTAAGCGCGTATTTTCGGGTAGGTGGTTGTAAATTATACTTATCTATTTTAGGGTATGAATCCATAAAATCTTATTTATAATTTAGGTTGTTAACTTGTTTAAATAAATATATATAAAGAACTGTTTTTCAGACAGTTTGTTAAATATATCCCCACCATTACCAAGGACTATGCCAAAGTAAGATTTTAAGTGTATCATCTTGACTATAAGAAGGCTTTGCAAAACCATCTTTTGCACTTATTCTGCGTTATACAACATTTTAA
>WTJX01000127.1 GCA_011524675.1 Cytophagales bacterium | reverse complement strand
GTATATGGGAGTAGGAGGAGAAGGGGTAGGAGGATATGGTAGTGTCTTTTCATGGGTTTTGTCAAGTGTACGATAGTCTTTGAGCAATGGAAAATAAGCTTTTGCAATGATGAGCCTTTGGGGCATGAATTCATTCCACGAAAGTGAAAAAAATATTTTCTTCACCTACTTGGGCGTAAAACCAATAGAAGATTTTACAAAACCTTCTATCAATGCAATTTACGAATCAAATATCATAAAATTCAATTTTTTAATGATGTTTTAGTATACATTCATTAAATCACATGTTATGTTTTAACTTTCTTTGTTTTTTCACTAAATACTTTCTAAAGCCTTTAGCAGTTAGCTCTTATGTCCCTTGTCCCTTCATAATATGGGTTGACAAGCTACCTACCTAACAGCCAAAAGCTCATGAGTATTTAGACGTGTAGTTCACCGAACGTTTAGCTAAAAACTCATGAGCGTTAAGCCTTTGTTTATCAAATGCTGGCCGTATGATTACTCAATATTGCTCAATGCTTTGCTTATTCTTGAGTGGTTTGTATAGTCGTTTTTATCTCCCATACGTGGGTAACTGAGCAAAAAGTTGTTGTTGTCTATGAGGTTGAAGACATAGTGTGTAGTACCTTCTGGCAATTGAGCAATTACTTTATTTCCTTTAATGTCGGCTTTTATCCTGAACCACTCTTCTACTTTATCACCTCCGTTGAGGGTGTAGATTAGATCGGCTTTGATTACTTTGGCTTCATTTTCTCTAAAGCTGAGCCATACATCATTGCCATTTTTTCCGTGACTATCTATGCTGGGAACTTTGTCTTGTTGCGGGATTTTTTTTGTGCAAAAAGGGTTGCAGTAGGCGGGTTCTGCGTCCATCTCATCAAGTCGTTCTTGTAGCATATCATTCATCATCTTTGTTTTTTGAGGCATTGTGCTTGATAGATTTTTCATTTCTTCTATATCCTTTCTATTCCCTTCATCATCATATAACTGATATAACTGTAAGGGTTCATTTGCTAGTACGTTTAGGTTACGAATGAGCTTATAGTTTCCTACTCTTATGGTCGATTGCATGGCTACAGAGTTTGGAAAGTGCCATATCATGGTATTTCTGACATCGGAGGTATATGGGTCGATGACTAGGGTTGCATCTTTGGGGTTTTGCGTAAGTAAAGTAGCCAGGTTTGCGCCATCTAACTGTTGTGCTTTGGGTCTTTGGGTGTGCGTCCAGCTGAGGATGGTAGGATAAAAGTCTAATCCATTGATCATGACATTGCTTTGCACGTCTTTGGGGATGTTGGGACCTGCTATGATGAGCGGTACTCTTACGCCTCCTTCTTTGGCATTGATCTTACCTTTGTCTAGTGGGTAGTTGTCTGTGATTTGCTCTCCAGGCACTCTTTCCATTCCTCCGTTGTCTGAACTGAATATGATGTATGTATTCTCTATGAGCTGATGTCCTTTCCAGCGTGGGTCTTCTGTGTTTTTGAGATAGCTTATCAACTGACCTATGTAGTAGTCTAGCATTTCTACCATGGCAGCATAGTAGGGGTTGTGTTGTCCTTGGATATTCCAGACGCTAGGGTCAGTAGGGTAGGGGATGCCTAATTTTTTGCAATATTTTTCTAGTAATGCTTTGCTTCGGCTGTGTATAGGGGTGTGTACTAGCCAAGTGGCATAGTACAAAAAGAAAGGCTTGTCTTTGTTTTCTCGTAAAAAGGTGAGTGCGTCTTCACTGTTTTGGTCATAAGGGAATCCGTTTTCATCTAAGTGGTAGGGATCTGCTTTGTCTGTCGTTGCAAAGTTTGTGAGTCTGTGCGGTTTCATTGGTCGAGTAATGCCTATGTCTGACCTTCCGTAGTCAAAACCTTGGTCGGTGGCGTGGGGGTAGGCTCTGTGTTGAATAGATAGGTGCCATTTGCCTACATGTCCTGTGGTATAGCCATTGCCTTTCAATGCTTCTGCAATGGTGATTTCAGCGGTGTCTAGCCTTCCTTTCCTCCAAGGTGATACCATGGGGAAGTGTTTTTCGTTATGTGGCATTGGTGGCTTGCCTCCTTCTACATGTGTTCTTTGCAGACGTGCGGGGTGCTTTCCTGCTAAGATGGCACCTCTGGATGGTGAGCATGTGGGCGCAGGAGAGTAGCCTTCCCAAAAAAGCACGCCTTCTTTTGATAGTTGGTCTATGTGGGGTGTCTCGTAAGGTGAAGGTTTGTCTATGTCGTAGCATTTGACATCTTGCCAGCCAAAGTCATCGGTCAATATCAAGATGACATTGGGCTTCTCTGGACGTGCAGAGAGATACGAGATGAACAAGGAACAGAGGGTATATAATATTGTTTTTTTGAGCATGTAAAAAAGGTTAGAGATTAAAAAAAAGGTAAGCGTTCGGTTAAGCCCGTTTAGTTCTTTTACTGGCTAAGTACTAGTGAAGGTTAGTTTTTTTCATGTTACTTTTCCTTAGATGAAAAGTAACCAAAAATCAAGCCTGTGGAGATTCCTTATCCAGTAAATAAGTCGAAAATCGGGAATAAAATTAAACTCTCTTCGTTCAAACAGTAATTTTATTCTGTCCGATTTTCAACTCATTTACTGGGGAATCTCCAAGGGCGGAAAAGCTCAACACTTACGATACAACGTATCGAACAATTTATTATAAAGACATTATACAAGTAAATTTAAAGCTTTAGCTACTAAAAAATAATACGTGGTTTACCGAACGCTTACAAAAATAGAGATTTGAGTGTCATATCTCATGGGGGTAAAGCTAGCACAAAAGTGCCTTTGAGTGCGCTAAAACTATGTATAGACGTGTATATACTCTTAAGTTATTACGTTGTACGCTGTAGGTTTATTAGTATCTCTTCGATCAGCTTTTAGCGATTAGCAGTTAGCTATTAGCTTTTTGTTAATTCACTAACCACTAACCACTAATCACTAATCATGTAAGTATTTGGTAAACTACGTTTTGATTCCAATAAGCTTTTGGCTATTAGGTACTAGCAGTTAGCTTTTTTGTAATGAGTCCATAGTATGTGGGGAATCGTTTATATAAGCTAACTGCTAAAGGCTAAAAGCTAAAGTTCAATACATGTTGTATAGAATGGATGCCTAAGGACTAACCAAACGTTTTACTAAAGCCTGCCTTGAAATTGAATCCCATTCCTAGTACTTTGACATAGCCTTTGACTTTACCCGTTAGTTTAGTTGGTTTAGGGTTAAACCTCATCACAAAGTCTCCTCTTGCATAAATGTCAACAATGTTTTTTCTTTTCTCTTTTTTCTTTTTTTGCCAAATCTTACGGTATTTGATATATACGTTTGCCCAAAGTTCTAAGATGAGTCCAGCTTCGTTGATTCGTAGGGGCTTGTAGTTGATCTGAGCAAAGACCATAGCAGCAAATCCAGCATCTACCCCTACTTTTACAAGAAAGATAGCTAAAGGTATGCTAGGGGTTTCTGCATTGATAGAGTATGATATACCAGCACCAACCTCAGCATAAGTTTTGGTGATCTCTAACCAACCTGCTGCCCCCCAGCCTGCACAGCCAGGGGTAACGTTGATATAGTTTTCTCTAGTCCCCATGTTTACTTGGAAAAAGCCTGGTTTTGTCTCTACGGAAAACTCACCATTGGCACAGAAGGTGTTTTCTTTATTTACTTCTACATAGGTATTGCAAAGGAAATGGTTTTCCTCTGTATTGATCATGATGTATGTCTCTGCTTCTACTAAGCCTCCCTTTACATTGACATGACCATAGAGTTCTATTTTTGTACCATTGGTTGACTTGTCTAGTGTACCATCTACAAAGATTTCTAAGGCAGGGGCAGACATGCCTATTTGTAAGTTGGCAAAGATTTCTTGACTTGCATCAGGCATCCATTGTCCTGCTTGGAAGCTCATATTTTTAGCTACAGTAGCACCAAGTGTATTGATTTCTACAGGTCCTATTTTGACCAAATTAGATGTTTTTCCTGGCTTGCCAGCTTCCATTTTAGAAGCTTCCTCAGAAGATGCAGAAGCGCTAGCGCCTGCACTTAGCATCCAGTAAGCAAGGTCATCTTTTCTTCCTTTGATCACCATTGCCTTGATGAGAATATTTTTTTTGCTCAACTTGATAACAACATCTAAGTCTTTGGCCATAAAGGCATCACCATAGACAGGGTCTTTGTCTTTAAACTCTAACATCCCTTTTACTTCTATGACACTATTTCTAACTTCAAAAGGGACTACATCTGTTTTGAATACATCTTGTGGCTTACCATTGATGAGCGCTTGTCCTGCATCAAAGAAGTCTATAGGAATATCTACGTCTAGTTTTTCACTAATGATGGCTTGCGCCATTTCTTTTCCTTTTTCGGCTACCTGTCCTTTGGTTTGTTCTTTGACGGCATCTAGAAGCTCTTTACTAGCATCATTGACTATCTCCATAGGGTCAATGTTCTTGACAAGATCTTTGGCAGTATTGAGAATCATATCTTTCATTGCATCAGGAGAAATGACTTCTTCCCATACTTCTTGGAATATTTCCTCTACACTCGAAGCTAATGTTTTTGTAATGTCATTGATGGCATCATTGAATGAGCCTTTCCCCATCATTACTTTTAAGCCGTTTTTGGTCAAAGCATCTTGTAGGTTGCCTATCAGTTTTTCTTGAATACTTATTTGTATGATGCTGGTGAAAACTGAGACGATATTTTCGTTGATAGTGGTGGTATAGGCAGACTTTATTTGTTTTGTTGTTGAGCTTCTTGCCTCTCTGATGGTACGGTTGAGTACTTCGGATAGGTCTAGACTTATACCTCCTACCTTTACATTAGGAGCTTTGTTGGCTACCTTTCCTAGCTTTGTCTCTACAATGCTCAGTATGCCTTCGAGCTTATCTTCGATCAAACGTTCTCCTTCGTCGAAGGGGGTGCTGATGATCTCTTCTACTTTTTTATTTACATCTTTTGTATAATCACCTAGCTTCTGTATGTATGGCCCCATCAAGGTATCTACAAGCTCATCTACTACTTTTATTAAAAGTTCTACTTGCTTCTTGGCAACGGCCTTACCCTTTGACTTGGCTAAATCTTCGGCAACGCTTACATAGCTCATGGCTTTAGAGCTACTTCCGCCATCATTTGTTAGCTCAGTGTCATCACCTTCATCATCTTCATCATACTTTTTTAGATTTTCTAAGGCACCTTTACTCTTGATGACATCATTAATGCTTACTTCTTTGACTACTATGCCGTCCAATATTTTTTGTGCTTCATCTGATACTTCTGAGATGTTTGCAAAGCCTGCTTCAAATTCTTCTTGTTCTTTGAGTAGTTTTTCTTCTTCTTCTTCATTTCCTGCTTTTAAGCTAGAGAGGTCCACTTTTTTGCTAAAAGCTACCCTAGGGGCGTAAGGGTTTTTGACGACACTATATACATTCAAGTCTGTACCACCATTACTACCTGTAACATCTTCACCAATATTTATTTTGCCTTGAGCAGCAAAACTATACGCTTCTTGGTCGCATCCAATGGATAGGGTTTCTACAGTTATAGGGAAACCATGCATAAAACCATTTTCTTGCATATCAAGCCTATATACGCCATTAGGTACATCAAAGCCAACGGCATGGTTACCCCATACTTTTAAATGAGGGATGGACTTAATTTCAGCTTCTAGACTTGGCCATACGAAATCGATGGTCATGTCAATATGGTTAAGGTCTTGGTAAACGGCTCTAGTTACGGTGAAGGATACTTTTTGATCTTTAGATTCTTCATTGTACATAAACGTTTTACCTACCATATCGGCATTGAAATAACCGAGCGAAAAGCCATCATAGGAGATGGGAATGGTGAAGGTGAAGCTTTTTTCTGTGGAAAGAAATGGAATTAAAAAGCTACCGTCTATTTGTCCTTTTTTGAAAAGGCTATTTTCTATGTCCATATAGAAATGGTCGAAATGACTCGCGAAGCGGTGCATCTGTACGCTGTCTTCGGGTGCCATATCTCGGTCATAAAAAAACTGTAAGCCTGTACGGCTAAACCATGCCTTGACATCGCTTGCTCCTTGGTTTAGGTTGACTACTTTGGTAAAGCGTTCTGTACCCTTGGAGGCTTTTAGTTGTCCTATATCGTCTATGTCTTTGAGCATGTCTAGCTCAAACTGTTTAAAATAAACGCCTTTCCAATTCAAGTCATATTGCATGCGTTGTGGGCTATGTGTCTCGTCGAGGTCTAGCTCCATGTAGGTAGGGCGCAAAAATACATTGCCATTAGGCGTAAGACGGAAGTCGTAAGGCATACGTACATTGTCTAGCGCCATATAGAACAGCTGCTCTTGTGCAAAGAATGGTACGCTTATTTCTTCGTCGCTAAAGTAACTTGTGAACTTGTTGGGTAGGCTTACATCTCCGAAAAACTTTAGTTCATAGTTGTTTTCTAATAAGAAGATATGACTTTCACCACTGAGTGTAAGGGTGTAGTCTGTAGGGTCTAGAAGTTCAAACTCATAGCCGTCTTCGGGTAGGTAGATGGTACCATTGAGACGATAAAAGTTGTATGGGACAAAACCATACCTACTGACGATCATAGGTTTGTCTCCACTCTCAGTCGCATGCGGTAGGGTCCATTCAAATTTACCTCCAAGCCATAGGCCATCTACATTGAGCATGACGGAGTCGGGCCTAAAGAAGGCTTCTCCATTACGCTTCTCCATAGGAGATAGGGCTATGTCATCTATCTCTCCATCTAAGGCGAACTTTACGGCACCGGACTTCAATAACCATGTCTCTGTACCCGATTCATCAGCTACTTCTACACCTGAAAATGTACCTTTGATGTATTTATTTTTGGAAATTTTAAATTTAGCTACCCCAGCCAGCCCGTTCATATTGGCGTCAGTGATTTCTTGTATTTTGACGGTATGTCCACCAGCATCAAACTCTTCTATGAGCATAGGGCCAAAGAATATTTGAGCATCACTCTTGGCTACTTCTTGTATGCCTGAGTAACAATATACTTGCCATGCGTACTTTTGCATTGCTTTGAAACGATCTCCTTGGAGTACATACTTTCCACCATTGATGTTTTTGGTTTCTGCCAGTAACTTTTTTTGATAGGTAGGGTTAAACTCTAGTGCTTCCTCCAAGCTTTGCTCTGGATTTACCTCTACGACTCTTAGTTCATAGGAAAAAGGCTGCTCTGGAATACGGTTGTCTGGTGCTTCCCAAACAAACTCGGGTGCATCGCGTTTTCCAAACATCATTTCGTTTTCTGGGCTATTGATCTTTAGCTTTCCACCTTCGGGATAGCCATAACGAAACCAACATACTTCACTTTTTCCTGCATTTCTGAATGCTGCGGTTTGGGACTGTAGGTCTATTTGTCCATCGTCATACGCCTGTACTTGATAGATGTATATCTTTCCTATTTCTAGTTCTGGTAAGCTTACATCGTACTGAAAGATAGTCGATGTGATAGGATCTTGTGTTTGATAGAATAGTTGTGCTTTGTTGTTGTATAAGGCATATTTTGGGTCTGCCTTGGGGTCGCTTAATTGGTAGAGCAATAGTCTATAGGCTAGGTTATCTACTCTTTGTGTTCCTCCAGATGCTTGCCATGAAAAGCTGAGACGTTGCGGATCGTAGGGTTTTGCTACTTCTCCGCAGTTTGGACCAATGATTTTGGGAGGGTCATTGAGCATGATTCTTCCTATTTGAGGTGCCATCTCGGTAGAGAGCAACTCACCAGTTTGATAGTCAAATACTTCTACATCAAACTGGTAAATCCCTTCGGGTATGGACGCACCGTTTTGTATATTTCCAGAGAGTACACCTGTATAGCTTAAATGATTGCTTTGAAAATAGGTGCTGAGATCACTAGCCGTCAAAGTAGTATTTTGCCCTGCAAATAAGGTGATGGGGGCTTCTGGACGAAAACCTGGGGCGGTAATGATTTTGGTACTATTTCCTTCTATGCGTATGTTAATGTACACATCGCGGCTTACTTCATTTAGGTCATCCAAACGCATGCGTATATTCATAGGTAGGATAGCGCGCGTAGCATATTCTTCTAAGAAGATAGGCATGTTTCCCTGTAGGTTCAAACTTAAGTCCACGGGACGAGTGATCGTCTGCGCCCACAGGGACGACCATAGGCTTATGAGCAATAAGCAAAATACGTTTAGTCGAGTAAGTAGTTTCATGTGTTTATATACGTTTTAAGTTTTACGTTCTACGTTTAATTTGTTCTTGTATTCAAGTTAAAAAAGCCTTGCGCAATGAGATAGGTTGTACATTATAAGCATTGTCTTGTGAGTAAGACTCAACCTTCAACTTTTTACGTTCAACCTTTAACCTTATAATGTGTTCTAGTTCAAAGAGTTTGATCCTATGAGTTTTATATTAATCACTAACCACTAACCACTAATCACTATTTTACCCGAATAATGTATGCCATTACGATATAATTGGGTCTATTTTCGTGTGTTTGGTTGCCTCCTGTATCATTTATGGTATGAATATGATTACCATCTGATGAGGTTTGTTCGAAATTATTTTGAGAACCTGACCCATCATCTGCAACACTACCTCCATTTCTTTTCATTCGATTATAAGTATGACTATGTTCACCAGCACTATTCATAGTATGATTATGACTAGGAAGCTCATTTACTGTAAGCGCATGAAAGTCTTCACCGCCTGTGTTTTCGGGTCTGCCGTAGTTGAGGGTTTTGTCTGTTACGTGATAGGGGGTGTCATGGGTAGGATCATAGGCATTGGTGTCTAGGGCAACGACAAACTTTCCTTGCATGTCAGGTACTTTGCCACTCCATGCTGCTCCTGCCACATCGCATACTGAGCCATCGCACAACATCCAGCCTTCGGCTTTGAGTTGGTTTACAATCTCTGTAGTCATTACCTTATTGTCAGTATTTGGGCTCCACATCATAATAGTTCCTATAGGGCAGGCCCCATAACCTCTCAATAGTGTTTCTCCTGTATTTCCTAAGGTATCGGCTATTACTCGCTCAGTTGTGATTTGCTTTTCTACTTTTAGGTTGGTTTCGTAATATCCATCTCCTTTGATGTGTACCGTATAGAGTGGTACTTCTGTAAGGGATGAAAAACCGATACCTATATTTCCAGTAGCAAAAAGGGTATCAAGAATAAGGTTTCTCGTTTGCAATGTTTTATTCCCTGACGGGTCTATGATACTTTTTTGGGTGTATTGTGTTCTAAAGGGGGTCATGACTTGCCACCCCCTTTGGGCATCTTCTGTCGCGCCGTAGGCGGTGTAGTCGGGGAGTCCTGCACCTAGTGTTTGTACCGTAATGCCTACCGTAGGAATGTCTGGATTGAAGAAGTAGTATTGGTTTTGTGTAGTGTCATAGACTAACATACTGTTTTGTGCTTTTCCAATGCTGATGACATCAGCATTGCCGCCTACTAACATAAATCTACGAGTGTCTGTGTCTAAACGAGGCATAAGCACGCCACCACCTTTGCCAGGCCAAGCGCGTATATCCATGATGGATTTGTCGTCTGGAGTATATGTGTTTACTCCTAATTGTGCATGACAGAAGTATGAGCACAGTATGGTAAGTATAAATAATAGTAGTTTCATGTCTTTATATATGTTTTAAGTTCTAGGTTTTACGTTATAAGCATCGTTTTGTGAGTTGGATTTAACCTTTAACATGTGAATATTTTGATGTAAAAAACTTAAGTTTGAATTTTAAAACTATAGGCTTACGCTACACTAAACAAAGTAACTAAAAAAGTGGTGTTTTTTAAAATTTTAGCGAGATTTCTTTTGAGTGAGAATTGTTTTTTTATGCTTACTGGCGTAGGAGAGAGGGGCTTGTTTTACACATGTTAAAAAATGTAATCTAGCATTTACGTTGATGAGTTGAAAATATTTTTTACCTGTTAGTAAGTGGGGCGGGGTATTGGAAATTTCTCAAGATGACAAAACCTTCTATTAGTGAATAAGACGTAAGACAAAAGAGAATGATTTTTGTCTTACGTCATTTATTTTATTTTACAAGAAACGTTCCTTTTCCTATTTTATGACCGTCAGAATATATCTCTACGCTATAGTTCCCTTCGGCATAGTCTGAGCCTTTGTTATAAATAAAGCTTACTTCTTGCTCAGAATTATCAAAATTGACTACCTGTCTTTGTGTATATACTTGTGTTTTTCCGTCGGCATCAACAAAGCTACCACCTCCTGTCAGTGTAGTACCACTTGGTTCTATCAATTTGATGAATAATTCTTTTGCTCCTTTTTTTACTACTTTATTGTCTGCAAGATTAAAAAATACCTTTACTTTTTCTACCCACTTGTCTTTGTATTCGCCTCCATCGTATTCTTTTCCTTTTGAATTGATGACGTTGATATTTACATTTTCTGCTTTTAAGATAGAAGCCAACTCTACTTTACTTTCTAAATCTACCATATAGTCAGTCATCATTTCCATTTCTACTTTTTGGAGTTCTGATGTAGATTGTAATGTATCATAGGCGGCTTTTAACTTCACCAATTGTTCGTCTTTTACTTTTAAATCTTCCTTATATTCGGCTAATAATTCTTTATATCGTTGGATATCGTCTGTATTCAATTTGTTTTTCTCTTTGACAGAAGATAAGTAAGCATTTAGCTTGTTTACTTTTTCTTGCAATTCTTTATTATCTAACCCTAATTTATCTCTTTTCGATTCTAATTCGCCATATTGTGTAATGAGTTCGTTTATTTGAATCACTTGTTGTTCTATTTCTATTTCTTTGTGGGCTATTTTTTCCTCTTTTGTAACTACATTCTTTTGCAGTCCAGCAATTTCTTGCTGTAGGTCACTTAC